>JBEPWW010000267.1:0-3953 GCA_041642215.1 Salinimicrobium sp.
CTTCAGGGAATCTTTATTTAGTTTTATATAATCTTCATTCCCTGCTTTTTCAGCAGCGGCCAATGATTTTCTGGCAGTAGCAATAGCATCTTCTTTTCTGCCCAGATCCGCCTCAATCAGTGATTTCCTGCGCAGAACCCAGTAAGCATCAGGATTTCCCATTTGCACGGCTTTCTGTATCCATTCATATGCTTTCTCAAGATCTTTCCCTTCATCGTGGTAATAGGTCGCAGCAGCAAAATAATCTCCTGCAGAAGGACCCTGCATTACACGTTCTATGCTCCCCATGGCAATGTCATCTGTAGGAAGGCTGAAGTCGAAATGGGCCATCGTATTTCCCCACATGAACATGAGGGTAGCGGCATCATTCCTGATATTATCGATAAGGATAGTAAAATTCTCCACAGGAATAGAAGCCTCCTCTACTCCGGCTCGGGTCCTCAATACCACTTTCTCCTCTTCCCAGTTTTCCGGAGTTCCCCAGTTGTTGGTGTCCCGGTAAAAGATCACCTCCCATTCATTTTCTCCCGGAATGGTGTAGATCGCATAGGTTCCTTTTTCAAGCTCTTCTCCCGAAACCGTGACTTTTGTACTAAAGGTGATAGTTGTGTTGGCATTGGCGCCGGTACGCCAGACCTTACCATACGGGACAAGGTTTCCAAACAGTTCCCGGTCCCTTTTTGCCGGACGGGCATATTCAACAGTAACATCTGTAAGCCCCACCTTCTGCTCGATCTTGGCAGATGGGCTAGGTTGCGGCACCTGGATCTGTGCCCAAGCAGCCATTGAAAATAAGCCGACACAAATAAATAAAAAAGTTGTTCTCATAATTATTGAAAGGTTAGTTTCAGTAAATATAAAGAATTTTAGAGGTAAGAAATTTAGAATAGCCGGGAAAACCTCTCTTCCGAAGAAAAAAGGTAAATCTGATCCCGGTCACCGGATCCCTTAAATGACTAAAAAAGTTTTCGCGCTTTCTCCAGGTCTTCGGGCGTATCTATACCCACTCCTTTCACGGTGGTCTCCACCATCTTGATGTTCTTGCCGTATTCGAGATAACGAAGACACTCTATCTTTTCGGTTGCCTCCAGTTCCAGCATGGGTAACCGGTAGAAATCCATTAAGGCATTCTTTCTAAAAGCATAGATCCCAATATGTTTGTACCAGGTCACCCCCGAGTTTGGTTCTCTGGGAAAGGGAATAGGGGATCTGGAAAAATACAGTGCAAATCCCTCTTTATTGGTGATCACTTTTACATTATTGGGGTTCTGTATATCCTTCTGGTCCTCCATGGGCGCTTTCAACGAAGCGAGATCGATCTTTTCGGCGTCTTTTCCCCGGAAGACTTCCAGGACCTTTCGAAGGCTTTCGGCATCGATCATGGGTTCATCTCCCTGCACATTCACAACAATATCTACATCCATGTGTTCCACCGCTTCGGCAATGCGGTCACTGCCACATTCATGTTCTTTTTGACTCATGATGGCATTACCGCCAAAACCTGTGATCTCCGAATAGATCGTATCACTGTCAGTCACCACATAAACCTCTTTGAACAAGCCGGTATCCCTGGCAGCTTCGTAAGTCCTTCTAATGACCGTTTTCCCGTGCAGGTCCTGCATTAGTTTTCCCGGGAAACGGGTTGCGGCATAGCGGGCCGGGATCATGGCGATAACTTTAAGTGGTTGTTCGTTCAAAATTCTGTTTTTAGTAAAAATAGGTTCAAAAAAATAATTTTCTAATCTCCGGTTGCAAAGAAATCATCTTTAAAACCAATTAGATACAACTTATCCTTAGCCCGGGTCACAGCGGTATAAAGCCACCTCAAATAATCCTTATCGGGGCCGTTGGGCAGGTAAGGCTGTTCAACAAAAACGGTATGCCATTGCCCACCCTGGGATTTATGACAGGTCATCGCATAAGAAAATTTGATCTGCAGGGCATTGAAGAACTTGTTGTTCTTCACTTTAAGGAACTTCTTGTACTTAGCCGTTTCATCTTCATAATCTTTCATCACTTCCTGATAGAGCCGGTTGGATTCCTCATAAGTAAGTGACGGGTTATTGCTTTCAAGGGTATCCAGCATCACAACAGTCTCAATGGGTTTCATATTGGGGTAATCCACCATCTGGACCTTCACTTCGGCAAAACGAAAACCGTACAGTTCCTTTATCGCGAAAATCTCCAGCACTTTAATGATATCACCATTAGCTATAAAACCCGCTTCACTGTTAGGCTTGATCCAGAAATAATTGTTCTTCACCACCATGAGGTAATCCCCGGCTGAAATTTCTTCCTCCTGAAAAAGTATGCGAGACCGTATTTGCTGATTATAAAGGTTCGCCCTCTTATTGGAACGTACGATAATAGTGGATTCTTCGTGCCCCAGGTTGCGGTAGGAATCTTCGATCGCCTCCATGATCTCATGCCCGTCCATAAGCCTCACCACGTCGGCCTTTTGGGTTAGCTGAAAACGAAAGGATTCATAGAATTCCTCCCGCAGGGCTTCCCTTATAAGAGTCGCGTTCAATAGAATGTCGCTTTCTTCGCTTTGCCTTACTACTTCATCAAGCTCTATATGGGTGACCTCCTTGTTGTAATAATTCTGAAGTTTATTTTCTTCAAGGGCGGGACTCACCTCCAGCTTAACCGGTGGTAACTGGGCAGTATCCCCAATTAGCATAAGCTGGCATTTATGACCGCTATACACGTACTGAATAAGGTCGTCCAGCAAAGATCCATTTTCGAACATTTTGGCATCATTATTCACATCGGGTATCATGGAAGCCTCATCTACTATAAATATACTGTTGCGATGCTTATTGGGCTGCAGTACGAACTGCACGCCCGCCCCCGATTTCTTTTTAGGAAAATAGATCTTTTTATGAATGGTAAAGGCCTCCCTGCCGGAGTAGTTGGAGATCACCTTGGCCGCCCTCCCCGTAGGGGCCAGCAAAACCCCGCTCTTTTTCACCTTCCAGAGGTTCTTCACCAGGGAACTGATAATGGTGGTTTTACCGGTACCGGCAAAACCTTTGAGAAGAAAAACCGCATCTTCTTTCTCCTCTACCACGAAAGAGGAAATCTGCTGCAAGGCAATATCCTGTTTTTGTTTTGCTTCAAATCCAAGATCCTTTAAAAGCAGCTTATAAAAAGAACTTACAGTCATTATATCCATTGCGGTTTTGTCAAAATTCAAAGATAGGAATGATTTTTACCACAGAAACTTTTGCGAATAAAAAAAAATTGTAGATTTGCGAGGAACACTTAAATAAATCTTAAACTGCAAAGCATGAAACTTGTCATTCAGTTAGTCCTCTGGGTTGTAATTATTTTCCTGGGATATCTAGTATTTAATTCGATCTATGAGCCTATTCAATTTAACAAACTTAAAGAGAAAAGGTATGCCAAAGTCATTGAAAACCTGAAGGACATCCGTCAGGCCCAAATGGCACATCGTCAGGTTACCGGTTCCTTTGCAGGAGAATGGGACAACCTGGTAAGCTTCGTCGACACCGCCCAATTTACCCTTACGCAACGAAGAGATACTACTTACCTTGATGAGGAATACAGAAAAATCTATGGAGTTGACCAATATATTGATGACGTGGTGATCGACACTCTGGGCTTTGCCTCTGTAAAAGATTCCCTTTTTAAAGGTTCTGATCGTTATAAAAGAATGATGAATGTCCCTATAAAAGGAGTGGATGCCCAGTTTGAATTAGAAGCAGGGAATATCATGAAAAATGAAAGCCGCATCCCTGTCTTTGAGGCCAAAGTAGCGAAGGATGTCGTACTTTATGATCAGGATCCTGATCTGGTTGCCCAGGAAAAAGAAGTAGTTTCAGTTGATAATGTTAACGGCCCGTATGTCAAGGTAGGTTCCATGAACGAAGTCAACACCAGCGGAAACTGGCCACAAGTATATGGTAGCAACGAATAGTAAGGACCAT
>JBEPWW010000268.1:0-381 GCA_041642215.1 Salinimicrobium sp.
TCACTTCTGTAAAGCTCAGGTTCTCCAGCCTTGCCGCGATTTCCCCCTCCTTAAGGCGAATATCTTTCCCCGCCAGATCAAGGCTTTGGATCTCCAGGGCGTCGGGATTAAACTCCTCTTTAGAGACTTGTGCGTCTCCTACCAGGTAGATGATGTTGTTTTGCTCCAGGTTAATCTCGGTTACGGCCAGATCGATCTCAGGCCATTCAAAACCCGGGGTTTCTTCCGCAGGCTCCTCTACGGAGACATCTTCGGAAGCAGTTATTTTAAGATAAATATTGGAACGACTAAGATCCACTCTTTCTATCTGAAACCTGTTTTCTGAAAGATCGGCCAGGGGCATGTTTAGGAAGAATTCATCAATTTCCAGGCGGGCAAGGA
>JBEPWW010000268.1:391-3973 GCA_041642215.1 Salinimicrobium sp.
CCCCGGAACAGATTCATAATTGGCGGTGACATTTTCCAGCCGAAGGTCCTCCAGGATCAAAACCGGCATGGGAACCTCTTCAGATTCCGGTTTTTCCGGAATTGGATTCTGGGTGTAGTCGATAACGGAATTTTTAATGGCTCCCGAAGAAGCATGAAACCGCATATTTTCCAGATCTGTTTCCTCCATATCCAGGTCCAGGTTTCCTATCCGGTACCGGCTCTCAATCCCGGTTACCCCGTCATTGTAGGTAATGTCGAAATCAGCAAGCCGTATTTCCCCCAGGCTGAACTCCTGTCCGCCCCCGGTGGTGTCTTGTTGGGTAGCGGTGGTATCTGCAGGGGCCAGGGCGTCCATAAGAAAATCAAAATTAAAGCCTGCCACGGAGTCTTCTCGAATGATATTGGCCCGCACCCCACTCCATTTGAGTTCATCGATGGATATGCCTCTGCCTCTAATGACGGGCCAAAGCGGAATATCAGCTTCCAGTTCGCGGGAATAAACAAGGGTATCCCCCGCCTTGTCCTCGAGAAAAAGCCCCTCCATACTAATATTTCCCGAAAAAGTTATGAATAGCCGATCCAGTTCCACCCGGGTATCTGTTTTCCCTGTAATGTAGGAAACCAGTTCATCTTTAATTATCCCCTGCCCCCAGGGACTGCGAATAAAAAGTATGACCAACAGAAGGAAAATGAGGATACCAAGCACAATTTTCCCCAGTATCCGGAGGGCTTTTAATAAACTACTTTTTTTCTTCTTCTTATTCTTTTCCAAGTGTATTTTGAATTAGTGGGCTACCTGATAAAATCCGGAGAAAAAGCAAATCCCCGAATAAGGTTTTTCTGCTTCTTGTAAATAGGGATCACTCTATATTGAGATTTGTACAGGTAGTTTCCAAAGATATCCTCTTTGAGTAAAAGATAGAATTTTAGGGGCAGAACCACTGCTTTTTTAAGATATAATTAGCAACCTGAAGGGGGAACTAATAATGTTCCGTTAAATCAAATGGACGTAGGAATGCTTTTACATAATTTCGTAAGAAACTCCCCGTTGTTAGTCCGAACAAACAAGCTTAATTAAAAAATAAAATTATGATGAAACGAACCATTAGTGTAACGGTATTGGCAGCAGCCTTGTTAACCTCTTGTGTTTCAAAAAAGAAGTACGTGGAACTCGAAGAAGATTACCAGAACACACGCAGTAACCTTCAGCGTACCCAGGTAGAAAAAGAAGAGCTGGAAGAGCGGCTTGGTGCCATTGAAGAACGGGTGGCAGATTATAATGCCCGGATAAACACCCTAAGGGATGAAAATGCGCAAAAGCTGGAGATGAATGAACTTACTGCCATGTCTCAGCAAAATAAGGAGAAAATGCGCCAGACCCTAAGGAATGTAGATCCCGAGAAACTGCGCAATGCACAGACCCTGGAAGATTCCATAAATCTCGCGGTATCTTATAATCTCGAGAGGGAAATTGCCGATGGTCCCAGTGAAGACGTTGAGATCACAGTGGACAAAACTGTGGTGATGATCAATGTTTCTGATAAATTGTTATTCAGGAGCGGAAGCCACAGGGTTAGCAGAGATGCGCATCCCCTGCTTCAGAAACTGGCAGACGTGATCAATTCAGAGCCAAGCATGGAGGTAATGATCGAGGGACATACCGATTCCCAGACCATCGTTGAAAACTCCTATCTTGTAGACAATTGGGATCTGAGTGTAAGACGGGCTACCGCCATTGTGAGGTTATTGCAGGACCGTTTTGATGTAGACCCGGAAAAATTGATCGCGGCCGGTCGCAGCAGCTATAAGCCGTTAACAGATAATGACTCGGCAGAAGGCAGGGCCAGGAACAGAAGGACCAGGATCGTTATCCTGCCAAACCTGGATAAGTTCCTTGCATTGCTGGATTCTGAAGGACAGCAATAAAAGACGAAGTTTAGAATTTATAGAGGCTGTCTAAAAAGCTCTGGTAGTCGTCATTCTGAATTTTTATTTCAGAATCTTATTGATCTGATGATCAGAACTTATAAGAACCTGAAACGAGTTCAGGTTGACGTTAATTAAGCTTTTTAGACAGCCTCTTTTTTATGCGGTATCTCTACGGACCTTCTCTTTTTTAAGCCAGTAAAAATCAAGGGCATATTTTCCCGCTCCGGTAAAGAACAACAGTAGGAACCCTAATAGGTATAATAGCGGAAGTTCCTGTCTCACAAACTCATCTGAAGCATGAACTATGAAAGCTGCTACAGCCATGGTAATGATCAGGGGGATCACTGCAACTCTTGTCCCCAGACCAAGCAGAACCAGGATAGAACAAATAAATTCGGCGAAGACCGCAAAGGTGAACGTGGTAACTTCCCCTAACCCCAGAGGATCGGCAAAGGCGATTTCCTCGCTCCCGAAGAACTTGATGACTTTAGGAACTCCATGCGTCAGCATGAGGCCGGAGAGCCCGATCCTGAAAATAAGGAGCCCAAGATCCACTTTTTGAAGATCCAAAATAGTAGCGTATGTTTTTTTCATGGTTAAAGATTTTGTATCTTCAATATTACCGAAAAAATCGGAATAGGAAGTCTCTGCTCCCACAGATGTTCAAAATGTAAGACTATACTTACGTTTTGGAGCAGAATCTGTAACCCTCTTATGATCAGCGGACTTCCTTATTACCCAATTTTGGATTTGAAAAAAGGTTTTCTGCCCTCTCTTAAAATTTTGTGTATTTCATCGAGTTTTTTGGTCATTTTAACGATTTACTAAGAAATAACATTAGATTTGAAACAGCAGTTACAGTTAAAAGATGCAAAAGACACTACTCTATATATTCCTTATCAGTTTTGCCTTCATCCAGGCAGGGCAGGCACAGGCTACAGCATCTTTTACTGCTTCCGTCACCATCATTCAACCTATTGGGATCACCACCACTTCTAACATGAATTTTGCAGGCCTGGACGCAAAATCTGGAGGCGCTGTCACCCTGACACCTGATAATATTAGAATTAGCACCGGTGGGGTTGAATTGGCTGATGGAGCCCAGGTTTCTGCTGCCGCTTTTGAAGTTACCGGGGAGCAGGGATTCGCTTTCAATATAACCCTGCCGGAAAGGGAACAAGTCCTCACCAACGGAAGCGAAACCATCACCATAAAGAACTTCACCAGCAACCTGGGGGAGAACAGGAACCTGAGCAACGGCTCCAAAACAGTGCGGGTTGGCGCTACCCTGGATATCAATCCCAACCAGACTCCCGGGGTGTACACCAGTCCTGCCCCCATGAACGTAACGGTGAATTATAATTAACATCTTTTCTTCCTGTTTTTTCCCAACCCTTTACAGGGTTTGAATTGAATTCCTACACTTAAACGAGTTTTCCCTTCTCTAAACGATTAAATTTTCAGGAACGTTTTCTTTGTCTCAATTTTGGAATGTATTGATGTTCATCCTATTTCATAGGAACAACTTAATTAGTGTAATTTCAAATTTCAGAGCATGAGACATGTTATAGGCAGTATGCTGCACCATATGGATAAAAAAATCTTTTTTGCCGGGGTCATATTGATCACCGTGGTTTTGGTCCAGGTGTTG
>JBEPWW010000269.1:0-3911 GCA_041642215.1 Salinimicrobium sp.
GCCCACTTCGGTGGACATCCTGGGGCCGCTGCTGAAGAAGGAGGGTTTTGTGGTGAAGACGGCTTCGGGCAAAAAAAACAAGGTCCTTAGAATGCTGCATATGCTGCTGACGGTGTATGGAAATCGCAAAAAGACCGATTTCGTGCTCATCGATACCTACAGCAGCCTCAACTTCTGGTATGCCTGGGCGGTGGCCCTCCTGTGCCAGAGAAGGAACCTTAAATACATCCCCATCCTGCACGGCGGGGACCTGCCAAAGCGCATACAGGGATCCCCCGAGCAAAGCGCGGCTGTATTTGGCGGGGCCCATATTAATGTGGTGCCTTCGCTGTACCTGAAAGAGGCCCTGGAGAAAGCCGGCTATACCAACCTGAAGTACATTCCCAACAGCATCCCGCTAAAGAACTATGAATTTAAGGAACGCCGGGACCTGCAGCCAAAACTGCTGTGGGTACGGGCTTTCGCCGAAATCTATGATCCCCTGCTGGCCGTGAAGACACTGGAATTGCTGCTACCCGATCATCCCGGGGCCGAGCTCTGCATGATAGGGCCGCGCAAGGATGACTCCCTGAAAGCCTGCATGGATTACGTAAGGGAGCGGGAACTGCCGGTTGCCTTTCCCGGTCGGCTGGAAAAGGAGGAATGGATCGCCCGCGCTTCAGACTTCGACATATTCCTGAATACCACCGGGGTGGACAATACCCCTGTAAGCGTTATGGAAGCCATGGCGCTGGGCTTACCGGTAGTTTCTACCAATGTAGGAGGGATCCCTTACCTGCTGGAGGCCGGCAGGACCGGAATGCTGGTCCCGCCCGGGAATGCGGCCGGCATGGCCGGGGCGGTGAATGCGCTGCTGGGTTCTTCCGAAAAGGCATGGGAATTATCCCTTGCCGGCAGGAGAAAAGCGGAAACCTTTGATTGGGAAGTGGTGAAGCAGGAGTGGAAAAAGCTATTGCTGCCGGGGCCTGAGTACCCTAAAAACCATCAAAATGCATAGCAGGTTTATTATTGTTAAGGCAAAATTAACATCAGCTGGAAAACACTCTGTTTCCATCCCGTGTTTATCGTTAGCCCCTAATTAGTATCTTTACCCCATAAACTTTTCCGCATGTCTCCGCATCGCAGCATACATTTTGGCACGTCTGAACGCAAGTTGCTGCTCCGCATTTTCGATGTGGTGTGGGTGCTGTTTACGCTGTACCTGCTGGGGCTGTTCTTCAAATTTGAATACTTCAGCATCAATTCCAGGTTCTGGACTTGGGGGGTGACCCTGGCCGTCTATCTCCTGGTCTTCTCCAGTATCTTTGAGCTGTATGACCTGCAAAAAGCCAGTAAATTCGATACGGTGCTGAAAAATGTGGTGCTGGCCACCTCGGTGACCGTGCTGTTCTTCCTGCTTACTCCCATCCTTACGCCGGTCCTGCCCGATAACAGGCTGCAGATCATCTATTTTTATTTCGCCATTGTCCTGTCCCTGCTGTTATGGCGCTATGCCTATATTTCCCTGGTTTCTTCCCCGCGCTTCTATAAGCGGGTCCTCATCATTGGGGATCACTTTGATGTGGATCTTGTGGGCAGGCAGCTGCAGCGTGCAGATCCTAATTATACCCTGGTGGGTTACCTGCCTACAGGCCCTTCATCTCCCGCTACTGTGGAGTCTGTCCTGCCGCGGTTCAATACCCGGGACCTTACCTATCTCATACGACGCCACCGCATAAACGAGGTGCTCATCTCTGATGTGAACTCTGCCGTTGACCGTTCTGAAGTGAATGAGGAATTGTTGAAACTGCTCAAAAGAGGTTTTCCGGTAAGGGATTTTCACCAGTTGTACGAAGAGAAAACCCTCAGGATCCCGGTACAGCATATAGAAAAGGACTTTTACAAGTTCTTTCCCTTCAGCCGCAGCAATGAGAACAAATTATACCTTTTCTTCCACCGCCTTGCCGATGTGGCCATTTCCATCACAGGAATGCTCATCTGCATCCTGCTGATCCCTTTTATCGCCCTCGGAAATCTCTTTGGGAACCGTGGCAGCCTTTTTTACAAACAGGAACGGGTAGGGAAGAACGGGGAGCATTTTAACATCTGTAAGTTCCGGAGCATGCGCAGCGATGCCGAAGAGAAGGGGCCGCAATGGGCACAGAAGAATGACAGCCGGGCCTCCAGGTTCGGGAAGTTCCTGAGAAGGTCCAGGCTGGACGAATTTCCGCAGTTCTTTAACATCCTCAAAGGGGACATGAGCGTGATCGGGCCACGTCCGGAACGTCCCGTCTTCGTGAAGGAACTCTCACGCGACCTGCCGTACTATGATACCCGACAGGTCATCAAACCGGGTCTTACCGGCTGGGCGCAGGTAATGGGGGATTACGGCAACTGCCATGCAGACAGCCTGGAAAAATTACAGTATGATCTCTACTACATCAAACACCGCAACATCTTCCTGGATATCACCATCCTTACCCGTACCCTGAGCACCATTATCTTCTTTAGGGGGCAATAAGGGGGCGAAAAATTCCAAAATTTAAGCACCAAGCACCAAGCACCAATTTCCTGATTTTTACCTACCGGAGGAAGGCCAGGTGCCAGAATCCAATCCTGGTTAGGACTCCGCAAACCCACAACCCACAACCGAGAACCGATAACTGAGAACCCACAACCGATAACAGCCTCCGGCTACTTCCTCGTTCTTTTCCACTTTACCATGGCGAACAGGAAGATGAACAGGGAAAGGAACAGCGATACCCGGGCGATATAATCCCCGTGGCGGGTATAGAAGGTGACCCGCTGGTTGAGGCTGATATTCCCCCGAAGCGCCCCCTGCTCTTCATAGCCCAGGCTGCCCGTGATCTCCCCCCGCTCATTGATGAAGGCAGAGATGCCGGTATTGGCGCTGCGCGCTATGGCCCTCCTGGTCTCTACGGCCCGTAATTTGGCATAGCTGAGGTGCTGCTTGTGCCCCTGGGTATTGCCCCACCAGGCATCGTTGGTGATGATGGCCAGGAAATCGGCCCCATTGTTCACATATCCCGTGACATAATCCCCGTATACCGATTCATAACAAATAATTGGTCCTACCTGATCCCCGCTGGTGAGGTTAAATATCCCCCGGTCTTTCTGGGTGGTCTTCATGGCGACCGTACCGCCCAGGTCGATCATCACATTGCCCAGGATGGGCCGCAGTACCTCCTGGTACGGGAAATTTTCTACCCCTACCACAAGTTTGGACTTATGGTAGAAATGTACGGAGTCATTGGCGTTGATGATAAATGCTGAATTATAGTCGTCATACCAGTCGCTGGGGCCAATTTGATTGCTCTGCCCCCTCACCCTGGAGGGATCCTGAAAACGGTCATACATGGCGATGCCGCTCACAAAACTCATCTCCGGATTTCTGTTGACGAACTCCCTGCTGAAGAAATTGGCTTCTGAACGTTCAAATTTGCGCAGTACGGTCCCGTCTGCGAACACGGTTTCGGGGGCAATGACCACCCGGGTATTATCGGTAACCGTTTCTTCGGCCAGCCGGGTGAGCAGTTCCCCGATGCGGGTGTCGGTCGTATTGTATTTTTCGGTGTAAGGGTTTACATTCGGCTGCAGGACAACGGCCTCTATAGTCTCTTCGCTTTCTTCATAGGTATGGAAGATCAGCAGGGAGATGAAGATGGGGACCAGGATCATGGCCGCATTCTTCACAGAACCCCTTATCAGGATCCCTTTTTCCCGGTACTGCCGGTAGAGCAGGACGGTCTTCAATATACCTATATTGACCAGCCACACCCAGAGCGTACCCCCAAAGGTGCCGGTGAATTCGTACCATTGCACCCAGGTGATGGTTTCAGAAAAGGCATTCCCCAGGTTAAGCCAGGGCCAGGAAAATTCCCAGTTGAGGTGCAGGTATTCAAATGCGATCC
>JBEPWW010000270.1:0-3844 GCA_041642215.1 Salinimicrobium sp.
AGGAGAGCGGGCGAATTAATGGAGATGCTGGATATCGTTGAGGAAGATCTTTCCCGCTGGGACGCCATTAGCAGGAATATGTTCATTCCCTTTACAGATGGAGGAAAGGTAATAGAGCAGTTTGAAGGCTTTGACCAGCTTCGGGATCTGGATTGGGAAAAGTACCATGAGCAGTATGGTGAAACGATGAGGCTTGATCGTATCCTGGAAAAAGAAGGGGATAACGTAAAGAATTACAAGGCCGTTAAGCAGCCGGACGTGCTCATGCTCTTCTTCCTTTTTTCGGCAGAAGAACTAAAGGAACTCTTTGACCTTATGGGCTATGAATTCGACACAAAGGAACAGATCCCTTTGAATATTAATTACTACCAGAAGATCACCTCACACGGCTCCACCCTGAGCAAGGTCGTATATTCCTGGGTCTATGCCCGGTCCCACAGGGAGAAATCCTGGCACGACTTTAAAAAGGCCCTAATAAGCGATTTCACAGATATACAGGGAGGCACTACCGCCGAAGGGATCCACCTTGGGGCGATGGCAGGCACTGTAGACCTTATTCACCGTTGCTATACCGGGATGGAGTTTAGAAAAGAATGTCTTTATTTCAATCCAAGGCTACCCGACAATGTAAAGGAGATCAGCTTTAGGTGCCGCTACCGAAAGCACTGGCTGGAGGTGAAGCTAAACCGGGAAAGCCTTTGCCTCAAAAGCCACGGTGGATGGCAGGATGTGATCAGGATCATCGTGAATGATGAGGAGTTTAAAATGATCAAAGGAGAGGAAAGAACGATTGATTATCGAATGAAAGAGGCCTAAAGGAACTCTTCACCTGCTCCGTTTTAATTTTATGAAAAACCCAACACCTGCAGGAAATTTATTTTCCTAATTTGTCCTTCATTTAATCAGGAAATATGAAGTGGAAAGGCAGAAGGAAAAGTTCTAATGTAGAAGACCGGAGGGGGAAATCTTCGGGGGGTAAACTAGTTGCCGGGGGCGGGATCGTCGCGATAATTTTTTTAGCCATACACTTATTTTCAGGCGGGGATGCCACAGAGTACCTGGAACAATTTCAGGGGCAGGATTCCACAGAAGAAAGGGAACTAACTGCCGAAGAAAAGGAGCTGGGGGACTTTTCAGCCACAGTACTTGCCGATACAGAGGATGTATGGAACGAAATATTCAGGCAGAATGGAGGGAGCTACAGGGAGCCGGGAATGGTGCTGTTCACAGATGCCGTACAGACTGCTTGTGGAGGAGCTTCTTCGGCTGTGGGGCCTTTCTACTGCCCGGCCGATCAGAAGGTGTATATGGACCTGGTATTCTTCGAGGAACTTCGTACCCGCTTTGGAGCCCGGGGCGGGGACTTTGCCATAGCCTATGTCATCGCTCATGAGGTGGGACACCATGTGCAGAATGTGCTGGGTACTGCCGGGAAGGTACGGGAGATCCAGCAGGGAATAAGCCAGACAGAGGCCAACGAACTGTCTGTGGCTCTTGAATTGCAGGCCGATTTCTATGCGGGGGTATGGGCACATCATAACCGGGAATATCTTGAAGAAGGAGATATTGAGGAAGCCCTGAGCGCCGCGAGTGCGGTGGGGGATGATGTCATACAGGAACGCACTTCGGGCCGAGTAGTACCAGACGCTTTTACGCACGGTACTTCCAGGCAAAGGATGGAGTGGTTTATGAAAGGCTACAACTCGGGGGACATCCGGCGGGGGGATACTTTCAGCGCCCTTCAGAATTAGAGTTTCCAATCGGTCTGCACCTGCTCCCCAAAAAAACTTTTTAATCGATTCCTTTTATCTCCCTTTTCTTTCCCCTGATGTTCTCCTTCTCGGCCTTATGTATATTTTCAATGCCCCTGAGTAAGGCATCGGGGTTGAAGGAAATACTATCGATACCTGTTGCTACGAGGAAGGAGGCATAGTCGGGAAAATCACTAGGGGCCTGCCCGCAGAGGCCAATCTTCTTTCCGGCTTTATTCGCTTTTTCAATAGCCAGGGCTATCATCTTTTTTGCCGCGGAATTATTCTCGTCAAAAAGGTTTCCCATGAGTTGAGAATCCCGGTCTATGCCAAGGGTGAGTTGGGTAAGGTCGTTAGAGCCAATAGAGAATCCATCGAAGACTTCAGCAAATTCCTCCAGCAGGATCACATTACTCGGGATCTCTACCATCATGTAGATCTCGGTACCGTTTGCTCCCTGTTGCAGTCCATTCCGGGCCATAATATCCACCACTTTTTTTCCTTCTTCCACCGTACGGCAAAAAGGGATCATCACCTTTACATTCGTTAGGCCCATTTCCCCGCGAACCTTTTCCAGTGCGCGGCATTCGAGCTGGAAACCTTCTCTGTAAAATTCATGGTAATACCTGGCCGCTCCTCTAAAGCCCAGCATGGGGTTTTCTTCCCCTGGTTCAAACTGGGTACCCCCAACTAGGTTTGCGTATTCGTTGGTTTTAAAATCACTCATTCGCACGATCACCTCCTTTGGATAGAATGCCCCTGCCATGGTGGCGATTCCCTGTGCCAGCTGGTCGATGAAGTAATCTTCTTTATTATCATACCCCGCGCATAGCTCCCCAATAGTTTTTTTTGCTTCGGGATCTTTTAATTCCTCATATCTTATTAAGGCCATTGGATGTACCCTGACCCTATGTGTGATGATAAACTCCATCCTTAGGAGACCTACTCCGTTGTTTGGGTAAAAAGACAGCTGGAAGGCTTTTTCGGGATCTGAGAGGATGAGCTTTGCTTCGGTTTTAGGGAGTTTGATCTGACTAAAATCCAGTTCCTCCATGTCGTAATCCAATTTTCCTTTATAAACAAAACCTGTCTTTCCTTCTACACAGGAAACCGTGATCATCTGCCCTTCCTCAATGGTCTGGGTTGCAAAATTGGTCCCTACCACCGCGGGGACCCCCAGTTCCCGGGCTACAATGGCCGCATGACTTGTCCTGCCGCCACGGTCTGTAATTACTCCAGATACTTTCTTAAGCAGTGGGTCCCAGTCTGGACTGGTGGTTTCGGTGACCAGGATATCCCCTTCCTGCAGCTTATGGCTCTCCCGGGGGCTCTCCAAAATACGGGCAGGACCCGCCGCAATTTTAGAACCTATCGCATTTCCCGATACCAGGACCTCACTTTTTTCCTTTAAAGTGTATTCAAAATGGAAGCCTTCTTTTTCTGCATGATGTACAGTTTCCGGTCGGGCCTGGGTGATATATACCTCTCCTGAAATACCGTCTTTGGCCCATTCAATATCCATAGGCTTCCCATAGTGTTCCTCGATCGCCAGTGCCCATTTGCCAAGGCTAAGGATCTCTTCATCAGTAAGGACAAACCGGTCCTGCTTTTCTGGAGCGGTCTCAATATTTACGGTAGAAGAATGGCCATTGGATGCTGCATAGACCATGGTTTTCTCCTTGCGACCCAGCTTTTTCTGCAAAACCGCATTTTTGCCAAGACGAAGGGTGGGTTTGAATACAAAAAATTCATCAGGATTGACCGTACCCTGCACGATGTTTTCTCCAAGGCCCCAGACGCCAGAGAGATGAATGACCTCCTTAAATCCTGATTCCGGCTCTATAGTGAATCCTACCCCTGAGCTGCCCCGATCTGAGCGAACCATTTTCTGGACCCCCACAGAGAGGGCGACCTCATGATGAGCGAAATCCTGGTCCTCCCTGTATTTTATGGCCCTGTTGGTGTACAGGGAAGCGAAACATTTCTTCACCGCCCTAAGCAGTGCCTCCTCGCCCGTAACATTTAGAAAGGTGTCATGTTGACCGGCAAAACTCGCTTGTGGCAGGTCCTCGGCGGTGGCACTGCTGCGCACC
>JBEPWW010000271.1:0-3843 GCA_041642215.1 Salinimicrobium sp.
AACAGTTATCATCCTTCTCTGTTGACAGTTCATAAGTCTTCTCTACAATTTCCCCTCTTCGGAGGGATACAGGATGTTTGAAAAGTGGCCCGTCAAAAACGAAAGTATGGAACTCCCCATTCTCCCCGGCGGGATCAACTCCCGGCGGAAGGTCAGATAAAAAACCTTTATCGATGACCCTTCCGCAGAAGGATTTGTCCAGGACCTTTGAATTGACGCTTACGGTAATTGCCTTGAAGCCTGCTGCCAGAAAATCCTGCATCAATACGGAAGTATTTTTTTTCCAAAGCGGAAACACGCCCTGAATTCCTACTTTTTGAAGCTGTTGTTCCCTGTACGCCCTCAGGTCATCCAGAAGAATATCCCCGAAAACGCTGTGAGTGAAACCTTCTTCCCATAAGCTTTTGGTTTCCTTTTGCATTACCTCATTATAAACAGCCATAGAAACATTCCCCGGGAGGGAGATGATATGAAGGGGAATGCCGATGCTCTCAGCCTGCTGCAATAACAATTCCTGCCGCAGTCCATGCATGGAAATCCTCCTGGTCTCAGAATTTACAGTCGTAACCAGCTTTTCAACAGCATACCGGTTTTCCTGCTGCAGAAGATATAAGGCATACGCCGCGTCTTTCCCGCTGCTCCAGTTCAAAAAAGCTTTTTTCATAGTATCTTTTTGTGATTTTCTAAAATAAAAAAAGCGGGAGAAAAACTCCCGCTTTTAATATTATTTCACCTGATCTAAAATCCAAATTCCACTCCTACATTGACTGAGGAGACTGAACTTCCATCTCTACTTATACCTTCATAGGAGCCTACAACCCATACTCCTAATAAGTCAAAACCTAATTTTGGGCGGTAATAGAATCCTCCATCATTGCCGTCATTAAGACCTATCGCGTAACCCAGATCAGCACCGGCAAAAACCGCGTCTCCTAAAGAAAAACGACCTGAGGCAGCTAATGGGAGAAAACTCTCGTCAGGTGGATCAATTGAGGGCGCTCCAAAATATTCAATTTCCTTTGTAAAATAATGAGAATACCCTACCATGGGACCAACCTGAAGCATCTCCACCGGACTGAACAGATAGGCGAAGTCAAGCCCGAGCTTAAAATCTGAAAAATCAGATATATCCCCTACAGGGACACCTACATGAGCCCCCACCTTTACTTCTTGCGCCTGCATGCTGAATGCAGTAAAAAATAATGCAGTAATGAGTACAAATTTATTCATGATAAGCTGGTTTAAAATGTTAATACAGTCTAAACTAGTAAATAATTATAAGTAATCAATAGGAATATCAAAATTATAGACAAAAATGTCCGATAAACATCCATTTAAATCATGAAATATTAATCCTGCTTAAACCAGTAGAAAACTTTGGATCGCCAACTCGTAACTCTGCAGACCAAAACCCAAAATCACACCTTTTGCGGCAGGGGCGATGAAAGATCTATGACGGAATTCTTCCCGGGCATAGGTATTGGAAATATGAACTTCCACCACCGGGGTTTCTATGGCTCTCACCGCATCTCCAATCGCAACAGAAGTATGGGTGTAAGCGGCGGCATTTAAAATAATGCCGTCATAGTCCAGGTCGGCTTCCTGGATCCTGCTCACCAGCTCCCCTTCTATGTTGGACTGGTAATAGGAAAGTTCCACCTGTTGGAATTCCTCCTGTAGTGCTTTAAAGAAATCTTCGAAATCTGTACTTCCGTATGTCTCCGGCTCCCTTTTTCCCAGCAGGTTAAGGTTTGGCCCGTTAATGATGAGTAATTTCATAGGGTAAAGGTAAAAATTTCGGGCATAAAAAAGAGGCTATCTAAAAAAGCTTCATTTACGTGACCGTGTTCCGACGCTTTGGAAATCGCCGATTAAAAGATTTCGAAAACCTCCAGAATGAAATCAGAATGACGATTTATACAACTTTTTGGGAAAGCCTCTTAAAGTATTCCGGGTTGGGCGGCAAATTAGAACTTCAATTCCACACCCAGGTTAAGGGACCCTATATCAATATTGTCATCACTTATACCCGAATAAGAAAACACCAGTCCGAAATTGAGAAAGGTATAACCTATCTGTGGCCTAAAATAAAAGCCTCCTTCACTGTTGTCATCCACTGCAATGGCGTAGCCAAGATCCAGTCCTGCGAAAAAGGACTGCGGCAGCCCCAGGCGTCCCGAGGCCGCCACCGGCAAATACTGCACATCGTCAAAACCATCTTCTGCAAAGAAATGCATGTACCCTACCAATGGTCCCGCTTCCAACAGCCCCATAAAATTAAATAAATAAGCCACATCTGCAGAAATTTGGAAATTGGAAGTATCATCTATGTCCCCCACAGGAACTCCTCCATGTATCCCCAATTTGAGATCCCCTTGCGCATAAGACTGATTAAAGCTGAATAAAGCCAGAATCGCCACTAAAAGTAATTTTTTCATCATATCATTTTTTTTGTTGATCTTATTAAAGATACTTGATTTTATTTAATATTCTGAAATTCAATTACTTATGGTTTATACAGAAAATAAAAAAAGCGGAAACCCTGGTTTCCGCTTTTGCAATTCACACGTTTTTTTTACTAGAACATAAACCCTGCTCCCAACTGAATAACAGAATGTTTGGCATCTACTCCAGAGAACATATTACCCTCAAAACTGTCATCATAGATATCGGTAAGCCCAATATTATAACGCCCGTTCAGGAAAAAACCTCCCTGAAATTTATAGGATGCACCTAAGGCAAGCCCAAAATCAATGGTGTTGAACTGGTCTTCATCGAGAGAAAAGCTTCCGTCATTGGGACTGGAAGGGTTCGTATCTATTTCACTTTTAACGAGGAACCCAACCTGTGGTCCGGCTTCCAAAGCAAAACCATCAATCAGGTAGAACTTCGCTATCACCGGTACGTTGATATAGTCAAGTTGATATTCTATATCATTTGCATTGTCCCGGTCTACGATATCATAACCCTGCCCGGAATACAGCACCTCAGGCTGAATGGAGAACCGGTAAGAAACGGGGATCTCTCCCACGAGTCCCAGGTGGAAACTTGTTCTTCCTTCAGGATCCTGGAAGGCATTATGGCCGTCCCCGGAAAAAGAGGAAAAGTTCACACCACCTTTAGCCCCGAACATCACATACTCCTGGGCGGTCATGAAAGTAGTACTCATTAGGATCATTGCTAAAAATAAAATTGACTTTTTCATAATACTATGTTTTAAAGTTCACCGACAAATGTAAGGGCTCATTTGTTAAGAAAAACTAAGTCCATACTAAAGGTTTACTAAGGTCTTTTCCCTATTCCTGCTTATCTTTAGCGGGTGAACTGGGAAAACGCACTTGAGGATTATAAGCATTATCTACGTCTGGAACGGGGATTATCTGCCAATTCCATTACAGGTTATTCCTATGATGTGGAAAAGCTTGTGAATTTTCTACAGGCAAAGGAGCTGGATGTCAGCCCGGTATACATCTCTGAAGATGTCATGCAGCAGTTCATCTATGAGATCGCCAAAAAGGTCAATGCACGGTCCCAGTCAAGGATCATATCGGGGTTGAGGAGTTTTTTTGATTTTTTGATCGCTGAGGATTATCGACAGCAAAACCCGCTTGACCTGGTGGAATCTCCGAAAATAGGACGAAAATTACCGGATACGCTCTCTACCCGGGAAATTGACGAGCTAATAGCCGCTATCGACCTTAGCAAACCTGAAGGGGAAAGGAACCGGGCCATTCTGGAGACCCTTTATGGCTGTGGCCTGCGGGTCTCTGAATTGATCGACCTTAAAATATCAGATCTTTTTTTCAAAGAAGGTTTCCTCAAAGTTACCGGTAAAGGAAATAA
>JBEPWW010000272.1:0-3827 GCA_041642215.1 Salinimicrobium sp.
TGAAGACGGAAAAAATCAATACTCCACTGGTAGATATTGTTCATTTCATGGGCAAGAATATAGTTAAGACCCTCCTGTTCAATAGCTTCAGAAAGACTTGAATTGATCACCCCTGACACCACCTTCATTGTAACCGTGACGGGTTTTCTTGCTTTATAGGCAGAAATCGAATCCCTAAAATTAATTACCGTATAGTTGATACGATCATTCTCATAAATAAAAGCATACGGCGTTTTCGTGGAATCTTTCTCTTTCAACACCACGTAGGGTTTCCCCAGCACGATCTTGCGTGGATCAAAAGTATCTTTGGTTTGTTCCACTATCTGAAAAACCTTTCCGGGTTCCAGACCATGCTTCCCAAGAATAAGTCCGAAAAAATCACCTTTTCGTACAGTATCCCTGACCACTTCAAAATCATTCATCACAAAACCATACTCTTCCACCTTTACCGGCTCAGGTTTCTCCTCTACAATATGAGCAATTTCCGATTCTTTCGGTGCATCATTACAAGCTGTAACAGCTATCATCAACATTAAAAGGCAACTAATTCTTTTCAATTTTCTATCTTATTTTTAATTAAACGTTTGATCAACCCATTCTTTCCCCCAGTTCTTCATCTCCTCTTCCTTCCACAGATCGGGAAAAAATGAGATCCTCTGGAAGCTCGGGGGCAAAAATTCCTTCCAGTTCGTTCCCCCGGTTGCCGGTGCAACCGATTTGTTTTTGTTTACCAAATATCGCTGAGCCGCTCCAATGTGGATCAACAGCCAATTGATGTTTACAGAAACGTCCAGATTACGCAACGCCTCTATTAAATGTTTATTGTTTTGCTCCGCCACCGGCAGCGATTTATATCGATCCCAGATCGTCCTATTCTCATATTCACGGGCAATAGACAGAAATCGGGATGTATACTCTTTTTCAAATTGTTTGAGGGTAAGGGTTTTTTCACCTGTGTCCAGGTTGGTCGCCCCGCGTTTCCAGTAAATATACTCGTACAAATCCTCCAGTCGCTCCCCCTGCATCTTTTCCCGCACTTCATTGTGCACCAGGTTTTCCAAAGGAGTAGCGTAAAATTCGATCATCCTGAATTGAGCCGACTGGAAACCACTGGCAGGTAACAGTGCCATTCTGAATTTAAGGAACTGCTCTCTTTCCATGCCTTTGATCATCACATCAAAGGAATTGGTGAGGATCCGGAAATACCGTATCATCCTGTAGATCTTTTCGGCAAAGAATTCTACAGAAAGATCTTCTGCATCCAGGATCTGTTTTTGCTCATGGATAATAAGTTTGAAATACAATTCGGTGATCTGATGATAACCGATAAATATCTCCTCATCAGGGAAGTGGGTACGGGGGTTTTGAAGACTTAGAAGTGTATCCAGGTGGATATAGTCCCAATAGGTAAGGTATTTGTCGTATAGTAAACCATCAAGATAGGCCCCTAGGTCCTGACCCGAATTTTTAAATTTTTCTTCCAGCTGTACGACCTTGCCGGCAATCTCGGGCTTAATTTCACTCATATTAATTCATTATGATATTCAATGGATGTTTCAAACCTTTAAAAGCATCGATATCTGCGTTAAGAGAACCTACCGCAAGATCTGCCTTGATCTTTACTGGCATCCTGTTGGCATCATCACTTATCCAAATTGTCACGCTTTCCTTTTCCTTAAACACCCTCCCGGCCATTACGTAGGGTTTAAATTTTAAAGCGGCAATTTTACCTAATTTTGTCTTAATAACCTCACGTCCAAGAAACTTTAACTGAAAACCATGACTTTCATTATCGATGAACATATGAAGATTCATCATATCCCCTTCCTCCAGGTTCTCAGCTTCCAGGTTACTGCGAAGGTAGTAAAATGCAGATAACATGTCGTGCACATTCTCTTTTATAGGATGCGTACTTTTCTCGTTATATTTGCGATTGAAGACAAGTGCCGTCTGATTCTGATGGTCAAAATCTATCTGTATGTCCCTGGTATGTCCCCCTTCATCTATTTGCCGGATAAACCTGTACGGGATACCTTTATGCTTATCAATATAGGTTTCATAATTATCATCTACCTTAAAGAATAAGTGAAGTAGGCCCGTTGATTTTCCTTTTCCCACTATATGGTAAACCGGCTTATTCTTAAAGGTCGTTTCCTTTACTTCCATGGTCGCAAAACTGGCATTGAAGCCCATATAGTGAACACGAAATTTGAACCACTCGCCATCATGAAATGCCTGGGAAGATTGGGCCGTAGCAAACAGGGTATTTAACAAGATCACAATTGCAATTAACTTCTTCATACTCAAAGGTCTTTTTTCTGTAACGCGCTATCACAATTACAATTTCTATTCCAAATGTATCAAATGAAAAAAACCCCGTCAAATCAATGACGGGGTTTTTAATCTTATTAACCAACTAAAACTTAAATTATGAAAAAAAATTAAATTTTACAATCTTGGTAACCACTCCAAAATTGCGGTGCAAAAGTCCTGTTTTTTTTAACTTAAAACAAAAACAAAACCACCTTTAACTCATCTTCAATAAATCCTCTAATTTTTTAAGTCTAAGTTTGATCGATTTGACGTTTTTTACAAAAACTAAAGCGTACCCCGCAAATCCTGTTCCCTCTCAATAGCCTCAAAAAGGGCTTTAAAGTTCCCCTTACCAAAAGACTGGGCTCCTTTTCGTTGAATGATTTCAAAAAACATTGTAGGCCTGTCTAAAACAGGTTTGGTAAATATTTGCAAGAGATAACCTTCTTCATCACGGTCGATAAGTACCCCAAGTTCCTTCAACGGCTCCAATTCTTCATCGATCTCACCTACCCTGTCCAGAACGTCATCATAGTAGGTTTCGGGAACATAGAGAAACTCCACTCCTCTGTCCCGTAATTTCGTGACAGTATCAATAATATTATCTGTAGCAACAGCAATATGTTGAACACCTGCCCCATGATAAAAATCGATATATTCTTCGATCTGGGACTTCTTCTTCCCTTTGGCCGGCTCATTAATAGGAAATTTGATCCTGCCGTTTCCATTACTCATCACCTTACTCATCAAGGCAGTATATTCGGTAGAAATATCCTTATCATCAAACGATACCAATTGGGCGAAGCCCATTACTTTCGCATAAAATTCACACCACTTATTCATTTCATTCCAGCCCACATTTCCAACCATATGGTCGATATATTTTAAACCTACCTCCTCAGAATTGAAGTGGGGTTTATAGGCCTTATATCCCGGTAAAAAGGGCCCTGAATAGTTCTTCCTTTCCACAAAGAGGTGGATGGTCTCTCCATAGGTATGGATCCCCGATATTACAACGGTTCCATCTTTATCCTTCAGCTCGTATGGCTCTACATAGGATTTTGCACCGCGTTTAGTGGTCTCCTCGTAACTTTTTCGGGCATCTTCCACCCATAAGGCAACCATTTTCACCCCGTCTCCATGTTTATCAATGTGTGCGTTGATCTCACCTCCCGGTTCTATAGGAGAAGTTAAAACCAGTCGGATCTTTCCTTGCTGCAGAACATAGGAAACCCTATCCTTACTACCGGTCTCAAGACCAGAATACGCTACAGGTTGGAACCCCCAGGCCTGTTGATAGTAGAAAGCGGCCTGCTTGGCATTCCCTACATATAATTCCACAAAATCGGTACCTAACAAAGGCAGAAAATCTTCGGCCTGAGGTACTGTTTTCTTAATTTCTGTTGTGTTTTCTGAAGACATAATATTTTGTTTTTCTCCTGCCCTGCAGGAACTTTTATTCATACTTTTTTAGAACCGGTTCTTTAAAACCGGCTACAGGTTTTAGTGCTCCA
>JBEPWW010000273.1:0-2898 GCA_041642215.1 Salinimicrobium sp.
AGCTGTTCCGGTAAAATACACCGTGCCCTTTACCTTTTAATACCAGCCTTAGTATTGTCTTAACACACTGATTGGGATAAAATTGTAAATTTGAAGGAAACCTTATGGTTTCCTTTTTTTTTGATAACCTTTTCTCATAAAGAATGTATCAGCAAGAACGCTGAATACCTTCTGGAGAAAAGCTAAAACAGCATCCCGGGATGATACAAGAGACCAAGACCATGTTCAAGACACCTTTTGAAGCCGATGTTTATAACGGGCTCACCTCCTATCCCAAGAAATTAAGTTCCAAGTATTTCTACGATAAAAAAGGGGATGAACTTTTCCAACAGATCATGGCCCTGCCAGAATATTATTTAACAGGCACCGAATTCGGCATTCTGGAGGAGAACGTGGCGGAAATTACCCGGATCTTTCAGGCGCAATCTGGTTTTGATCTGATAGAACTGGGTGCCGGGGACGGAAAAAAGACCAAGATCCTGCTGCGACATCTCATGAAGGAAAAAATAAATTTTAAATACCTCCCTGTAGATATCAGCCAGAACGTACTGGAGCAGCTAACAGACAGCCTTTTAACAGAGATCCCGGACATACCCGTAGAGCCCCAGCAGGGAATGTATGCCGAAGTCCTGGGAAAACTCGCCGACTTCAAAAGCCGAAAAAAAGTGATCCTATTTCTGGGTTCAAACCTGGGGAACCTGCCTGTGGATGCGGCCGTCGCTTTCCTCAACAAAATAAGCGCCGCCATGGGGCCGGAAGATCTTCTCTTCATGGGACTGGACCAGAAAAAAGATCCGCAGGTGATCCTGGACGCGTATAATGACAGCCAGGGTGTTACCGCAGCTTTTAATAGAAATATCCTCACCCGCATAAACAGGGAAATGCAGGCAAATTTTGATCCCGATGCTTTCGTGCACTGGCCCGTTTACAATCCGGAAAGCGGTACTGCCAAAAGCTTCCTGGTGAGTAAAAAAGAACAAATTGTCCATTTAAAGGCCCTGGACCTGGTAGTCAATTTCAAGGCCTGGGAGAGCATACATACAGAGATCTCTCAAAAATATGACGAACACTCCGTCAACTGGCTCGCAGCGCAGGCAGAACTGAAAGTTTCCGGAGGATTTGCCGATAAGAACGGATATTTCAAGGATTATATATTCACCAAAAAGGCCCAGATATGAAAGCAGTTTGGAAAGGAGAAACCCTGGCAGAAAGCAACAACACCAAAGTAGTGGAAAACAATCATTATTTTCCGCCCGATTCTATTAACGACCAGTTTTTTCAATTGAGCGATAAACATACTACCTGCCCATGGAAGGGTAAAGCATCCTACTTCCACATACAGGTGGGCGACGAAAAGAATGAAAATGCCGCCTGGTTTTATCCGCATCCCAGGGAAGCCGCTGCAGAGATCAAAGATCATATCGCTTTTTGGAACGGAGTGGAGATCACCGAATAATTTTTTTTCCTGAAAGAAAACGCCCAGAGGAAGTGCAGGTGAGCATCTGGCCCGAGGAGATAAAAACCAAATGTGCTGCAACAGGTATCCGGCTTCTTTAAAGATTTTTTACCAGAGGTTGTTGAACCCGGGGCAGTCTTGCCGGTATTTAATGATCTCTTTCAATTTATTGCTTTAAGCAGCGTGTGGAGATCTTCTGAAGTATTAAAATAATGAAAACCCACCCTGATCCCTTCTCCCCTTTGGGAACAAATAATTTTGCTATCTCTCAGCCTGCGGAACAATTTATCATCCCCCTTTAGGTTAAAAATAGAAGAATGAAGATCCCTTTTCCTTACCGCCGGCTCCAGAAGCCCTTCTTCTTCAAAAGCAGCCTTTGCTTCCCGTGCCAGGGAGCTTACCTGCTCCTGAATCACCGCCAAACCGGTTTGCCGAATGAGCCGGATGGCATGCAGTAAACTTCCAAAATTGAGCGTATCCTGGTGCCCGGGCTCAAATTTTCCGATAAGGCTGCCTTCATGGGGCTTGTATTTTCCCTGCAGGGAATTAAAACCCAGGGAGGCCGGAGCAATTTTATCTTCCATTTTCGGCTTAAAAAGAAAAAAGGCATTGCCATATCCTGCATTCATCCATTTATACGTGCTGGCCCCCAGCACATCAAGCGGGGAGGCATCGAAAGTAAAGACCTCTGTTCCGCAAGACTGGGTGCCATCGGCAAAAAGCAGCATTTCAGGATATTCTTTCTTCAGGGTATGCAGGAAATCGGGTGCTATTTTGATCCCATTGATATACTGCACAAGACTAAAGGTAAAAATATGAGGGCGGTGTTTAGAAACCGCCTCCAGGATATTGTTTTCCAGGTTCTCATCTATCGCCGCATAGCAGGTCCTGAATTTTCGGGATTCAACCGCCCAGTTCACAGATGGGTAATCATTTTCCAGCAACAACACCTTCTGCCCTGCCTCCACTCCTTCCATTAATATATTGAACCCATACGAGAAATTAGGCGTAAGGGCCACCCGTTCCGGGGCACATCCAAAAAGCTCCCCCACAGCTTCCCGCACTTCTGCCAGCATCTCCCCCTGTTTTTCTTTCAGGATACTTCCGGAGATCAAAAAATCCAGGTCATGGTCCTGCCTGAATTCCAGAAGCTTTTCAGAAAGCAATCCGGAAGTCGCGGTATCCAGATAGGTATATTGCGTTAAAACAGGGAACTGTTTTTTAAAATTCTCCATAGTCATTGAATTTTCCGAAGTAAAATATCTAAATTTGAGTATACATCTAAATTAATCTATTCATATGTCTTCCAAAAAGAATACTTCTTCGAAGATCGATCCCCAACAACGGGAGATGATCGAAAGGGCTCAAAAACGGGCACATCAAAAAAGAAGGTTATACACTCATTTTATACTGTTTCTCATTGGGGCGGTGATCCTTATCCT
>JBEPWW010000273.1:2908-3827 GCA_041642215.1 Salinimicrobium sp.
TTAGAGGGAGTTTAAACCAAAGTCTTGTTCATCCAAGAGAGATTTTTAAATACGCAGTCAAGTTTTCAGCCTACCAAATCATCTTAGTTCACAATCACCCTTCAGGTGATCCTTATCCTTCTAAACCTAGTATTCAACCTGTTGCAGGACATTCAACCGCTGGGGCTGGACTGGTTTGTCTGGGCTATCATCATCTGGGGGATCATTCTACTCCTCCATGGTTTCAACGTTTTCGTCACCAACCGTTTCTTCGGAAAAGAATGGGAAAACAGGCAGGTGGAAAAACTGGTGGCCAAACAGATGGAAAAGATGGAGGAGCTCCAGAGGAAAGTAGAACAGGAGCATCCTTTACCGACCAAAAAAGCACATGAGCCGCGATTAAAGGATAAACCCATAGAACCCGAAGAACCCATAGACCCTACAGAGCCTGTAGACCCAGATAAGCCCATAAACTCTTAAACCTATGCCCGAAATTACTATGATCGCTGCGGCCGCAGAGAATAATGCCCTGGGGAAAGACAACGACCTGGTGTGGCATTTACCCGATGATTTCAGGAGGTTTAAAAACCTCACCTCCGGCCATCACATCATTATGGGGAGGAAGACTTTTGAGTCCTTTCCCAAACCATTGCCAAACCGCACCCATGTGGTCATCACCCGGCAGGATAATTACGCGCCCAATGGAGCCATTGTCGTAAATTCCCTGGAGAAAGCCCTGGAAATAGCCAGGGAAGATCCGCAGCCTTTTATTATTGGCGGTGGGGAAATATACAGCCTGGCCCTTGATAAAGCCGATAAGATCGAACTTACCCGGGTGCACGGGGAATTCGAGGCTGATGCTTTCTTTCCCGAAATTGACCTGGATAACTGGAGGCTGATACAATCAGATTTTCATCCAAAAGATGAAAGGCATAATTAT
>JBEPWW010000274.1:0-3808 GCA_041642215.1 Salinimicrobium sp.
GTTGAGGTGGTGGTGCTTAATACTGCTACTGAAATGACAACCGGGAATGACGGTTCTTTTTCCCTGGAGGTTTCAGATTTCCCCGTGAGACTGCGCTTTACGGCCTCAGGTTACGAGAACAGGGAGATCAGGTATAAGGAACCCAGCCTGGGACAGATGGTCCTGCTGGAGCTGCGGGGAGAGGCCCTGTCTGAAGTGATTCTGCGCAGCACCATCATCCCGAGGGAGCTCCGTCAGACACCGGCTTCGGTGGGCCTGCTTACGGCTGCCGATTTTGATCGTTTTGACCAGACCAACTTGTTGCAGGCGATTACCACCATTCCGGGTGTTTACGTGCACCAGGGCGCGCTCAATACCAATAAACTGAACATTAGGGGGGTAGGGGCACGTTCCCAGTACAGCACCAATCGTGTAAAGGCTTATTTTGAGGAAATCCCGCTTTCAACAGCAGAGGGGGAGACCACCCTTGATGACATCGATCAATCGGTGATTGGCAGGAGTGAGATCATTAAAGGTCCTAATTCCAGTGTCTACGGTGCCGGCCTGGGGGGTGTCATAAACCTTTATGCGGCCAGCCCGGAGGTGATGGGAACGCAGGCCGCGTTCCGGACTTCTTTCGGCAGCTTCGGAATGCTGAAAAACACGGTGCAGGCTTCTCATGCTTCAGAAAACGCCCAACTCATGGCTGCTTACAACCACCTGGAAACCGATGGTTTTCGGGAGAACGGGGATTACGAAAGGGATTCGTTTACCCTGCATGGCAAAGTTTCCGGTAATGAAGCCGGTTCCCTGTCGATACTGGCCCAGTTTACCAGGCTGATGGCCTATATCCCAAGTTCCCTGAACCGCGAACAGCTTGAGAACGAACCTTCTTCCGCAGCCTTCACCTGGAAAGCGGCCAGGGGATATGAATCCTATGACAAAGGTTTAATGGGCCTGTCCTATCAATATGCCTTTACAGAAGATTTTTACAATACCACTAGTGTGTTCATGCATTTTAGGAATGGGTATGAGCCCCGGCCCTTTGATATCCTCAAGGAGGAACAGGTGGCAATGGGCACCCGGACAAAATTCAATCTAAACGCTGAGTTCCTTGGCTTACCCGCCGAATATAGCCTAGGTGCCGAGATCCTCAGGGAATGGTATGATACAGCCAATTTTGAAAACCTTTACCGGGATTTTCCCGGGGAAGGGAGTGTGGCCGGCGATAACATAGCTAATAACAGCCAGGACCGCAGCTATTATAACTTCTTCGGGCAATGGAACCTGTCCCTCACGCACAGGCTGAGCCTGGAGGCCGGACTTAATATTAATACCACCAGGTATGAACTGACAGATCTTTACAGCAGGGACGAAATCGATCAGTCCGGCGCATATACTTTCGGGACCGTGACTTCCCCAAGACTGGGAATGGTATATGATGTGTCTTTGAACAAAAGCCTCTACGCCAGTGTGAGCCACGGATTTTCCACCCCTACAGTGGCAGAAACCCTGACTCCCGAAGGACTGATCAACACCTCTTTAAAACCGGAAACGGGGATCAATTACGAGCTTGGTTTTAAGGGCAACTGGCTCAATAACCGGTTGTATACTGAAGTGGCATTGTTCTCGATACAGATCGATGATCTCCTGGTGGCAGAACGTGTGGCCGAAGACCAGTATGTGGGGCGAAACATAGGTAAGACTGATCATAACGGGATTGAGTTCCTTTTCAATTACCGCACAGACCTGAGTCCTTCGATCTCCTTAAGATCATTTTTGAACGGGTCGCTCAATTTTTATGAATTTGATGAGTTTACAGACCGGGGTGTGGATTATTCGGGGAATGACCTTCCGGGGGTTCCCGACAGGACCTTCAATGCCGGGCTGGATATTCTCTTCCGGGAAAATCTTAGTCTGAATGCCACCTGGCAGCATGTGGGGGAAATGCCCCTTGACGATGCCAATACCGGAACTAATGACCGTTACAACCTGCTGCACTTAAAAGCAGCGTATTCCCTGAATTTCGGGGGCAACTGGAAAGCAGAACTCTTTGCGGGCCTTAATAACGTACTGGATGAGCAATATGCTTCGGCTATAGTACCTAATGCGGTAGGCTTTGGCGGTGCAGCTCCTCGGTATTTCTACCCCGGCAACCCCAGGAACTATTTCGCGGGAGTGAACCTTAATTACCGGTTCTAACAGGAGAGTACAGTGGGCTTGCAAAGGTTTCTGGGAACTCCCGAACCACGTTCCTGCCTGTACCTAACTTTTTCTAACGGCATCGGGGACCAGGGAGTGGTAGTCACCACCGTTGCGTATGACGTCCCGGACAATAGTGGATGAAATATGGCTTTTTCCGGAGGAGGTGATAAGGAAAACAGTCTCAATTCCCGACATCTTGTAATTGGTCTGCCCAATGGATTTTTCAAAGTCAAAATCGGTGGGGTTGCGGAGCCCGCGCAGCAGGAAATCGGCATTTTGTGATTTACAGAAATCTACTGTAAGTCCGCGGTAGGTCATTACTTTGACCCGGGGATGCTCCTTAAAGGTTTCTTCCAGGAAACGTACCCGCTCTTCGAGGGGAAACATGTATTTTTTATCGGCATTGATCCCCACGGCCAGGATGATCTCGTCGAACAGGGGCAGGCTGCGTGCTATGATATCAGCATGGCCCAGGGTAACGGGGTCAAAAGATCCGGGGAAAACAGCTTTTTTCATGACATTGTTGTTTGGTAACGCTGGTTTAAAAATAGGAATAAAATTCTACTTTTTGGGGAGTGCTATTTGGTTGCTGCTTCTATGGCACTGCCAAAAAGCTCGGTTAGGGAGATGCCGGCCTTGAGGGACTGCTGCGGCAAAATGCTGGCTTCGCTCAACCCGGGGGTGGTGTTCATTTCAATGAAATGCGGTTCCCCGTTGTGGAAAATGAATTCTGACCGGGTAAAACCTTTCATTTTTAGTTTGCGGTAGATCAGCTTGGCGATCTCCTGGACCTCCCTGGTCTGTTCTTCAGAAATGCGGGCAGGCGTGATCTCCTGGGATTTCCCGAGGTATTTAGCTTCATAATCGAAAAATTCATTCTCTGAAACGATCTCGGTCACCGGCAGGGCGATTACTTCCCCCTGGAACATGACTACACCTACAGAAACTTCTGTCCCGTCCAGAAAAGATTCAATGATCACTTCATCATCCTCCTTAAAAGCGGTCTTCGTGGCGGGAATAAGATCTTCTGCAGTTTTTACCTTGGTGATCCCAAAGCTGCTCCCGGCCTTATTGGCTTTTACAAAGCAGGGAAGGCCCACTTTTGCAACGATATCGCCGGGTTCGATCTCATCGCCCCGGTCTACAAAATAGTTCACGGCGGTCTTTACACCGTAAGGTTTCAGGACACTAATTAGGTCCCTTTTGTTAAAAGTAAGGGCCGCCTGATAAAAGTCGCACGATGTTTGAGGTATATCCAGCAGTTCAAGGTATGCCTGGAGCAGACCATTCTCTCCCGGGGTACCATGGATCGTATTGAAAACACAATCAAAGCTGATTAACTTTCCTTCTATAGTGACAGTGAAATTGCTGCGGTTGATGGGGTAAGGCGTGTCGTCTTCGGCAACCACGAACCATTCTCTCTGGAGGATGTGCACCCGGTACGGGTTGTATTTTTCGCGGTCAAGATTTTTGTAGACTACATTCCCGCTGTTGATAGAGATGCGGTATTCGCTGGAATATCCCCCCATCGCGATGGCAACATTTTTCTTCATACTTAATAAGGACGGTTTATTTGCGTTAACAAAAGTAGGACTTATAAATGAATGTCTGCAAAACCACCTGT
>JBEPWW010000275.1:0-3781 GCA_041642215.1 Salinimicrobium sp.
TCAAGACCGCTCTTGTTAATACGAATGCAGAAGAGGCACAGAATGGAGCGAATATGTTGACCCGGGCACTGGAGAATGTGGAAAATGGCAATGAAGCCAGGAACGCGGCCAGCACTATTGCCGGGAATGAGGACATCAACACCCAGAGAACTGCTTTTCTTGACCTTTCTGAAGCAATGGAAGGTATGATGAAAGGAGCGCTTAAATCTGGTGAGATCTATAAGCAATACTGCCCAATGGCTTTTGAAGGTGAAGGCGGCGCATGGCTTTCAGCCTCTAAAGAGATCCGTAATCCATACTATGGCGATAAAATGCTTAAGTGTGGAAGTGTAAGGGAAACCATCCAGTAAGCAATATATAAATATCCTGCCGGTTCCCCCGGGTTCCGGCAGGATTATCAATTAGATATGAAAATCAACAAGCATTTATTTTTGGTCGTACTTTTGGCCTTTGGGGCCTGGAATATGAATGGTCAAACTCCGGCAGAGGAGAAGGAGAAACAGGAAAGCCACGGGCATCATAGCACTACAAAGGCAAAGGGATCAACCCTGAGCCCCCATACTGAGGCCATGGCCATGATCAATGGCGCCCATATCCACGTGGATTATTCTTCCCCCGGTGTGAGGGACAGGATCATCTTTGGAGGATTGGTAGGATATAATTCGGTATGGCAGGCCGGAGCCCATATGGCCACCTGGATAGAGACCGATAAGGACCTGGAATTTGAGAATGGGACATTACCTGCAGGAAAATATGGTTTTTTCCTGATACCCCGTAAAGACCAGCCGTGGTCAGTTATTTTTAATTCCCGCTGGGCACAACACGGGAAAGATGACTATAAAGAATCTGAGGATGTTTTGCGCCTGGAGATTAAACCCGAAGAAAATGAGGAGATACAGGAATCGCTCAGATACGAGGTGGTTAAGGAAAATGACCGAAAAGGAATCCTGATTTTTTCATGGGAAAAAAAGAGAATTGAGTTACCTTTCAAAGTGAATTAAGGTTTGGCGAAACAATGAAGCTGTACATTAAAAATATGGTCTGCAATCGCTGTATCATGGTGGTGAAGTCTGAACTTGAGAAGTTTGGAGTTAACCCCGTGCGCGTGGACCTGGGGGAAGTAGAGGTTGCAGAAAGCCTTAACTCTGAAGAAAAAGAGCAGCTCAACAATATTTTTCGGGACCTGGGTTTTGAGCTGATGGATGATAAAAGGACCCGGTTGATCGAAAATATCAAAAAAACGATACTTGAGCTGGTCTACAGCTCAGAAGAACCTTTGAAAACCACCTTTTCTGAGTACATCTCCCGCAAATTCAGCCAGGATTATTCCCATCTAAGCAAATTGTTCTCAGAAGTGCAGGGTATCACCATTGAGCAGTATATGATCGCGCAAAAGATCGAACGGGTAAAAGAGCTCCTGGTGTATGATGAATTATCCCTGAGTCAGATCGCCGATAAACTCCATTACAGTAGTGTTTCCCATTTAAGCAAACAGTTTAAAAAGGTTACCGGTCTTACACCGACGCATTTTAAGCAGATCGGGGAAAAAAAGCGCACACCCATAGACGAGCTGTAATTTCACCAGATTTTTCCAAAATTGTATAACAGGAATTCCCTTCTTTATTCTGAATTTTGATATAAATTTAGAATATTATGGAACACCTATATAAAATTTCGGGCATGACCTGCATGGGCTGCCGTTCTCATGTGGAGAAGACCCTTCAGAAAGTAGACGGAGTGAAGAGCGCTGCGGTCGACCTTGAAAAGGGGGAGGCGGTGATCGAAATGGAGCGGCATATCCCGGTAAGGATTTTTGAGGAGGCTTTGCAAAAAGAAGGCGGGAAATATCATATTTCTGAAACTGCTGCTTCGGGTGCTGTTGCTTCAGAAACGGCCAAAGAGGTGGAAGAGAAAGCAGAACGATCCATGCGAGACACCTATTCTGTCACCGGCATGACCTGTATGGGCTGTCGTTCTCATGTGGAGGAGACCCTTCAGAAAGTAGACGGGGTGAAGAAGGCTGCGGTGGACCTGGAAAAAGGGGAGGCGGTGATCGATATGGAGCGGCATATTCCTGTTGGAGTTTTTGAAGATGCCCTGCAAAAAGAAGGCGGAAATTATCATATTCTGGGGCCTTCGGTTTCGGGGAAAGGTGTGAAGCAGGATTTTCAGGTTACCGGCATGACCTGTATGGGTTGTCGGTCTCACGTGGAGGAGAGCCTTCAGAAAGTCGAGGGAGTGACAAAAGCGACGGTTGATCTTGAAAAAGCCGAGGCTGTAATTGAGATGGAAGTACCTGTTCCGGTACCCACTTTTCAGGAGGCATTGCGAGAAGACGGGGGTACCTATAACATTTTTCTTCCGGGGCAGGATATTACAGCTCCTCCTAAAGCCCCGGAGCCAAAAGGCCAGGGCACAGGGACCTTTTACTGTCCTATGCATTGTGAGGGGGATAAGACGTATGACGAACCCGGGGACTGTCCGGTTTGTGGCATGGACCTGGTAGAGGAAATGCGCCTCACCGCACAACCCGAGAAGTATACCTGCCCCATGCATCCCGAGATCGTGGAAGATGAGCCGGGAAGCTGCCCCATTTGCGGAATGGACCTGGTGCCTATGGAGGCTGAAGCTTCGGCAGAACAAAAGACCTACCGGAAACTGCTGAAGAAGTTGAAGATCGCGGTGGCGTTTACCATTCCTATCTTCATTATTGCCATGTCTGAAATGATCCCGGGGAACCCGCTTTATGGTATTATGGATATCAGGTACTGGAATTGGATCCAGCTGGGATTATCGATACCGGTGGTTTTTTATGCTACCTGGATGTTCTTTGAGCGGGCCTATAAGTCCATCCTGTCGTGGAACCTGAACATGTTCACCCTTATCGGGATAGGAGCGGGGATTGCCTGGCTGTTCAGTATAGCCGGCATGATCTTTCCCGGAGTTTTTCCGGAGCAGTTTAAAACGCATCAGGGTACAGTACATGTCTATTTTGAAGCGGCAACTGTAATACTTACGCTGGTGCTGCTGGGGCAGGTATTGGAAGCCCGCGCCCATAGTCAAACCAACAGTGCTATAAAGGAATTGCTTAAGCTGGCCCCAAATAAAGCAACGCGGGTGGTGAATGGCGAAGAAGAGGTAATTTCCACAGATAAGATACGGGTTGGGGATATCCTGCGGGTAAAACCCGGGGACAAGATCCCGGTTGATGGAAGTATCCTCCAGGGACATACTAATATTGATGAATCCATGATCACCGGGGAGCCCATCCCGGTGGACAAGGAGGAGGGTGACCCTGTAAATTCGGGTACTATTAACGGGAACAGGACCTTTACCATGAAGGCTGAAAAAGTAGGGGATGAAACCCTGCTTGCCCAGATCATTAAGATGGTGAATGATGCCAGCCGCTCACAGGCACCCATTCAAAAACTTGCAGATCGTATTTCCGGATATTTTGTGCCGGTAGTGGTTATTATTGCCGTGATCACCTTCTTCGTATGGTCCATCTTTGGTCCTGAACCGGCTTATGTATACGGGTTTATCAATGCCATTGCGGTATTGATCATCGCGTGTCCCTGTGCTTTGGGGCTCGCGACCCCTATGTCTGTCATGGTAGGAGTGGGCAAAGGGGCACAGAACGGGGTGCTGATCAAAAACGCCCGGGCCCTGGAACATATGGACAGGATCGACACGCTCATCATTGATAAGACGGGGACTATTACCGAAGGAAAACCTTTGGTGGAGAAAGTAGTCGCTACAGATGCCGGTTATTCCAACGAGG
>JBEPWW010000276.1:0-3779 GCA_041642215.1 Salinimicrobium sp.
TATTTGTCTGCGTTGGATACGGTCTACAGCTACAATTATCGCAATAAGCATGATTATAAACAGCAGGTAAGCCCACCAGGTACGGTACCATGGTGGTAGCACCTCAAGCTGTATGGAAGCTTCGTCCTGTGTCCACACTCCATCGGCATTTGCAGCTTTAACCTTAAAGTTATATGAGCCGGGGGGAAGGTTGGTATAGGTGGCAGAGCGCCTATCACCGGCATCTACCCAGTCTTCATCAAAGCCTTCCAACATATAAGCATAGCTGTTCTTAGCCGGATTCCGGAAATGTAGCGCTACAAAATCAAAAGTCAATTCATTCTGATCGTGATCAAGAGTGATCTCTTCGGTTTCTGAAAGTGGCCTTTTCAGAATAGATTCCGGCCCCGGATTAACTTTCTTATTAAAGATCTTTAATCCTGAAAGGACAATTTGGGGAGGAGTTTCATTAATGATCAGTTTTTCAGGCATAAAGGCAGTGACCCCCTCAATACTTCCGAAGTACATCATTCCATCAAGGCCTTTATGAAAAGCAAATTCATCATACTCTAAAGCCACCAGTCCGTCGTCGAGGCCATAGTTTCGAAAGGATTCATTTTCGGGATCAAAATTGCTTATTCCTCTGTTAGTACTTATCCATAAAGTGCCATTGCTATCCTCAAGAACTCCATAGATTATGTTGTGGGGAAGTCCGTCCTTTTCAAAATAATGGGTTGCGGTGCCGGTCCTTATATCCAATTTATTTAATCCCCCGCCCATAGTTCCAAGCCATAGGATGTGGGGATCTTTTTCCCGTTGAACAATGCTCACGACACGGTTATTACTAATGGTTGTAGTATCCTCTACATTATATGCTGAAATAAGCCGTGAATTCAGCTCTTTGTCGAGGCTAAAAAGGCCATCCCTCGTTGCTACCCAGAGGGTGCCATCCAACCCCAGGGTGAGGGTTTGAACTGCAGGGTTTCCCTCGGAATTGCCTTCTGAAATAAGTGGTATTTGCTGAAAATTTTTGGTAGAGGTATTAAATAGTTCTAACCCGGCATTAGTTCCAACCCATAGTTTTAAGGAATCTGCTGAAGGGATTAAGGCTGCTATTCTATTTCGTCCAGAATTTTCATCTAATGGCAGCTGCGCATATCGCGTTACACGACCGGTTTCTCGGTCCATGAGATTCAACCCCGAAGCTCCGCCAATCCAGAATCTACCTGTTTTATCTTCTGCAAAGGCGTAATAATTGCCCTCAGGCAGACTATGGGGATCGTTAGGGTCGTTCTTATAACGAATTATATCTCCATCCCTGCTGAAACGGGTTAGAAAACTTCCCTGCTCGGTTGTGAAAGTGGCGAACCACAGGTTTTTATCTTGATCCTCATACATCCCCCAAACAGGTCCGGGAGCAAGGCTTTTAGAATTATCCGGATCATGCCGCAGGTGAAAAAAATTAACAGCACCAGGATTGAATTTGCTTAATCCTTCTATATAATGTCCTGCCCACATGGTACCTGATCGATCTGCAAACAATGTGAAGATTTCATTTTCTGCTAAACTCCCGGAATCTCTGGGATCGTGTTGATAAGCTGTAAATTCCCCTGTACTCATGTCAAAACGAGCTATCCCGAAGCCGAAACGGGTCACCCAGAGAACACCATGTTCAGAGGGATCGGGAACAATTATTGGAATCCGGTTGAGCAGGTCGTAGGGATCATTTTCCTCAATCAGGAACCGCTCATATTCTCCTGTCTCGATATTTAGACGCACCAGACCTTTGCCCGTTCCCATCCAAACAATTTCTGGTTCATTGGGAGGGAAGTAAGGGTGAGCTACCACACGGGAAATATCAAATTCCTTTGCGTCCTCTTCGTAAAAAAACCTCTTTATTTCTCCAGTCACGGGATCAATCCGGTTAAGACCATGCATAGACCCGGCCCAGATCATTCCGTCGGGGCTTTCCTCTACTGAGATCAGGTTATTGGAGGTGAGACTATTAGGATTATCGGGATCATGAATAAATCTTTCAAATTTATTTTTCTCTCCTGCCGATAGTCTGTTAAGGCCCGCATCCCCGCTGGTAATCCATAAATCTCCATTCTTAGCGGCTTTAATATCAAACACATTATTTGTGGAAATACTTGTGCTGTCATTAGGGTCGTGAGTATAGGCCGTAAAATTTTCGGTTGCCCTGTCCATCCGGTTTAAGCCTGCACCACTGGTGGAGACCCAAATATCACCGTTATGGGCTTCAGCTACATGCCGTACAAAATTCATGGAAATGGAAGTGGTGTCAAATGGGATTGCTGTAAAAGCTTTGAACTCATAACCGTCATACCGGTGAAGCCCTCCCTGGGAGGTCATCCAGAGATATCCCTGCCTATCCTGAATTATGTCATGTACGCTCCCTTGTTGCAGTCCATCCTGTAACCCAAGGTGCTCAAAACGAACCGAAGGCGCTTCCCGTGGTAGCCTCTGCAAACCAGAATTCAGCTCCTGCTGGGCATTTCCGGGAAGAGAGAATAGGAGCAGAACGAAAATGAACAACACCGGATAACGGCAGGAAAGAAATGACAGGACATTTAGCGAGCTCATAGATTTTTATTTATTCCATTATATGGGGGATAATTAATGACCAGAATGATATTCTTCTCTTCTCTTAAAACCCGGGGATTATCTGCTCTTTTGGGCAGATTGGGGGAGAATGCGTCGGAGGAGGGTAATCGGCCCTTCTTAAAAAGAAGGATGATTAAGAATAAATGTAATAAAATTCTCTTAATAAGAAAACATATTTCATTGACTTTGGGTGTGTTGCAATACATCGGGATTGGAAAAGTCTTCAGTGATCAGTGTTCATGAAGTAGGCAGTTCGCAGTTTTCAGTCGGCAGTAAACTGAGATGATTTTAGACCCAAACCCGGAAAAATTAGTGCTCAGTGCTCAGTGATCAGTGTTCAGAAAGTTGGAAGTTCACAGTTTTCAGTAGGCATTGATTTAGACAATTTTTAATCCGGAACCCGCAACCCGCAACCCGCAACCCGCAAAAATTAGTGTTCAGTGCTCAGTGATCAGTATTCAGGAAGTAGGCAGTTCCCAGTTTTCAGCAGGCATTGATTTAGACAATTTTTAACCCGCAACCCGCAACCCGCAAAAATTAGTGTTCAGTGCTCAGTGCTCAGTGTTCAGGAAGTTGGCAGTTCACAGTTTTCAGCAGGCATTGATTTAGACAATTTTTAACCCGCAACCCGTAACCCGCAACGAACAGGCAACAGGCAACCGGCAACAGGCAACAGGCAACCGGCAACAGTCAACCCCCAACTTGGCACGCGAATTCTCAATTTATGCATCTACATCCGTAACTTTTTATTATTTTAACTGTCTGTTATTTAAATGTTTAAGATAAGAACTAAACACTATCAGCTTATGAGACAAATAATAAAATTGTTGTTGCTCCTGATCTTTACCTCTTCCCTGATGGCCCAGGAGGATAGTGGAGTAAGCGAGTTCCAGGTTCCGGTGGTGTATTACACTCTCGATAACGGACTAAAGGTGATACTCTCGCCAGATGATACTGCACCTACCGCGATAATCGCGGTTTATTACAATATCGGGTTCAGGATTGAACCAAAAGACCGTACCGGGTTTGCACATCTTTTTGAACATATGATGTTCCAGGGGTCAGAGAACCTGGGAAAAATGGAATTTATTAAGCTGGTTCAGGAAAACGGAGGGGTTTTAAATGGTTCTACCCGTTTTGATTTTACCAACTATTTCGAGATCGTTCCTGCCAAC
>JBEPWW010000277.1:0-3753 GCA_041642215.1 Salinimicrobium sp.
ATCCCCTCTTAGAGGCTTGAAATTAGCCATAAAGCAACCACGGTCGTTTTTGGTATAAGGCCCTCCCCAGGGATAACTCGCTGATTCCAGTCCTCCCCGTGCGGCGTATTCCCACTCAGCCTCCGTTGGCAATCTATAGGAATTTACATTGTGCTTCCCTCTCTCATTACGGTAGGCATTGTGGTAAAGGGTACGCCACTGAGCAAAGGCTCTGGCCTGCTTCCAGTTCACACCTACAACAGGATAATCCCCATAAGCATCATGCCAAAAATAGTCATTATGCATTGGCTCATTATAAGAATAGTTGAAATCCTTTATCCAAACCGTCGTATCAGGATAGATAGCTATATCTTCCTCCTTGATGAATTCAGCACGCCTTCCGGGACCTGCTTTAGCTGCCTCGCCGATATCCATCCAGGAATACCTGAATCGCAGATGAGTCACATCAATAGACCGCTGACCATTGTATGCTTCTTCAATAGGAATATACATAGTATCCATAATCTCAGCATAATACTCATCAGGGTAATCACGGGTATCCCAGATTATATCCTGTCTTTTATTGATCTTACGACCTTCATAACCACCCATGCTGTAGTAGTTATCATACATGTATTTTTCATATACCGACATATCAGCTTCATCCGTATCGGCAAAGGCATACTCACCTATTCCGCCGTTCCCCGGGGTTTCCCCAAGTTCTTCAGCCAGAATGGCCAGCTTCATACGAACCACAGAGTCTCTGACCCAGTGCACGAATTGTCGGTATTCAGAATTAGTAATTTCAGTCTCATCCATGTAAAAAGAACGAACTGTAACTGTTTTTGGCGGAGCATTTTCCAGAGCTACTATATCATCATCAGATTTTCCCATGATGAAAGAACCCCCGGGCACTAAAGTCATCCCGAGAGGCTTCTCAGGATTCCATTTCTTACCTTTCACACCAACTAATTGCCCTTGATCTCCCCGACCACAACTAGCCAGTACAACAATAACAGCAATAAGCGAAACAAATTTCCTCATAGTTTCTCTCCAAGTTAGACATAACAGGTTAAAGGCAGTAAACCTATTTATTTATTTGCTAATAAACAATTTTTATTTACGCAACCACCTGCTTAAAATGTCAAAATATAATTAAATTTCGTTTTTCCTTTTGGTTTTATACCATCTTTCGGGCATAATTTGATCACATGCGTCCAGGTAATCCTGTTGGGTGCAAGGTAATAACGTATGCCTTTTCAATTTATTGTTTTCGCTCGAGGTGTAGGGTATCTCGATCCACCATCTTCCACTGAAGGGACTTTTATAAAAGATCAGGATCTCATCATCGACAGGAACCTGATACTTTATAAACTCTTTTTTTGCCGAAATAGTATTTTCGTTCGTTCTAAAATTAACTCCTTCGATAAAATACCAAAGGATCTGGGCCGTTAACATGTTCCCGGCAGGAAAGTCCAATCTTGACCCGTATTCATATATTCCAAATGAGGTTACCTTATCACTGATGCCCGCATAACGGACCAGGGCACAAATTTCCTTTCCGTCAAATCCATTCGGAGACGGGTGCCTGAAATCACCCAGGGCACCCGCGCTAATCGCACCCAAATCCACCCCTACCAGATTGGCATCCCTCATCACCGGCTCCACCACACTTAGATCTCCGGTCACCTCCCCCAACCTGTAAGCATCAAAGAATAAACGCTCCATCAATTCGATCTCGTCCTGCGAGTTAAAGTAGGTTTGATAGCCAATGTTGGAGTAATTGAACAGGTTATAAGGCTTGGTCACCACCAGCTTCCCTACATATGACCTGTTGTTAAGGGGTCCGTCTGCATCTCCCAGGTCAAAGGCTGCGTCTATATTCACCAGGTTGACCATCTGCTCCAGCCTGTCATATGACCTGTACTGGGCATATACAAGATCCTGGCTCCCGCCAAGGATAACCGGAATGACCTTATTTTTCACCAGCTCTGCAACCACGGTTTGAACAGCAAAGAACGTATCCTCCACCGTCTCCCCGGGACGAATGTCACCGAGATCGGCAATGTTCGTGTGCCAGTTCCCGGGAAACAGATCATACAGATTTCGCCTTACCCGGTCAAAAGCAAAAGGCTCCCCCGAATAATTCACATCCAGCCTGTCTTCCAGGACCCCAAAAACAGCTAGCTGCACCCCCTCAAGATCTGGGAATCCACCTTCTAAAGTGTGGATCCTCATAGTAGCCCCCAGGGTCCTGGATTCTACTTCTGCCACGCTTTCCTTTACCGGAGTAAAAAATTCAAAGTTCATGCATTACTTCTTTTTGGGCGCGGCTTTTTTCTTCGTGGTCTTCTTGGCAGCGGTCTTTTTCTTGGTGGTTTTCTTCTTTGGTGCTTTCTTTTCCAGGATATCTTTCACCTCCTCCAGGCTCAGTTTGGCAGCATCCACTGTTTTGGGCAGCTCCACCTTTGTTTTCCCTTTAATGATATTAGAACGACCCCAGCGGGCTTTTTCAACCCGAATTCCTTCTTCTTCCCAGTTATGGATGACTTTTTCCCGCTCCTTACGAATTTTATCCTCGATCAACTCTTCAATATCTTCGGCAGAAAGGTTGTCGAAATCATATTTCTTGTTCACGTTGATGAACAGGTCATTCCACTTCAAATAAGGTCCGAATCTCCCTACAGCCTTCTGCACCGGTAGACCTTTGTACTCGTAAATAGGCGCATCTGCCTTTTCTTTTTCCTCGATCAATTCCAGCGCCCGATCCATGCTCACCTCCAGTGGATCTTCTCCTTTGGCCAGCGACACGTATTTTTTTCCGTAGCGAACATAGGGTCCATACCGTCCATTGTTTACCTCCACTTTTTCCCCCTGGTATTCCCCAAGCTCCTTTGGAAGCTTGAACAATTCCATCGCTTCTTCAAAAGTTACCGAATCCAGCGTTTGATCTGGTGAAAGACTGGCGAATTTTGGTTTTTCTTCATCCTCAACAGATCCCATTTGCACCATAGGGCCAAATTTACCCAATCGCACACTCACCGGCTTCCCGGTCTCAGGATCTGCTCCCAGAACACGCTCCCCTACTTCCCTCTCAGCATTTTCAGCCACATTTTTAACCTGGGGGTGAAAATCGTTATAGAAGTTCTTCATCATTCGGGTCCACTCCTCATTCCCCTCGGCAATGTCATCAAAATCCTGCTCCACCTTCGCGGTAAAGTTATAGTCCAGGATATTGGCAAAATGGTTTACCAGAAAGTCATTGACCACCATTCCCACATCTGTAGGCACCAGTTTTCCCTTATCGCTACCTACTGTTTCAGTCAGGGTTTTTTCGCCTATCCTGTTATCTTTAAAAGAAAGCTGAACATAATTTCTTTCGGTTCCTTCCACACTTCCTTTCTCGATGTAATTCCTGTTTTGAATGGTGGAAATGGTAGGCGCATAAGTGGACGGTCTTCCTATCCCCAGCTCTTCGAGTTTTTTCACCAAAGAAGCCTCGGTATATCTATATGGTGGCCGCGTAAACCGTTCGGTGGCCGTTATATAATTGTTCTTCAATTCAAATTTGAGACTTAAGAGGCCAAATTCAATATAACATTGGAATTGGTCATTTAAGCATTGAATTAGGTCTTTTAATTCTTCGAATTGAAAAATTTTGTATATACTTGTAGTTCAGCTTAACTCTTAAAAAGAAATGATCATGAAGAAAGCATATCTACTATTTGCCATACTGTGTATTTTCAGTCTATCAGAAATTGCAGCGCAGAAGTA
>JBEPWW010000278.1:0-3745 GCA_041642215.1 Salinimicrobium sp.
AGTACGAATGGAACGAATGGGAATTGAACAACATCGGGTATACCATCATGAATGAAGACGGCGATATGGAAGCCGCCGAAAAAGTATTCCGCCTGAATATGGAAGAATATCCCGAAGCAGCCAACCCATATGACTCCTATGCTGATTACCTGATGGAGACAGGTAATGAAGAAGAGGCCAGGAAGTACTTCAAGAGATCAATAGAGATCGCCGAAAAAAGCGATATCGAAGATGAAAGAACCCGCATCCTGTACGGATCCAAAGGTAAACTTGCCAAACTGGATAAAAAAGACCGGCAGCTGGATTTCCTTGAGGGGGACTGGGAAGTTGAAGGAACGTCCTATACAAATGGTAAAGAATCTTATAAGCAGAAAGCTCATGAGAAGATCAAATTTGAGGAAAACGGGAATGCCCTAATCATCCATCATCTTAACGAACAGCAAGAACCAATGGGCATGCGCATCATTGCATATGATGCCATTGACGAGGAATTTGATGTAGCCTTTTTAAATGCAAACAATCCTCAGGGAATAGAGACGTCCAAAATGAAGGTGAAAAAGACCGGGGATAATAAATATGAACTTATGGATTCGTATAAAGAAAGGAATGGTAAAGAGACCACGCTGCGTCATGAACTCAATCGCAAGTCAGATAATGAAATGGAGTGGGTGATCTTCGAGAAAGGGGATGAGAATCAATGGCAAAAAATGTATTCTATGAACATGACAAAAAACTAAAGTAAAAAGAGCCGGGTTAAATCGGAGGCTGTATAAAAAGCTTATTTTACGTCCACCTGTCCCGATGCTTCGGGAACTTCAATTTATTTCCAGTCCTGAATATCAGCTTTATGTTATTCTGAAGGAAATTTAGAGCGAGGATGTAAATAGCTTTTTAAACAGCCTTTTTTTATAGTTAGCAAGGGAATTAAAATTATGGTAAAACCATTCGTAATACTATCTTTGCAGCTGGAAAAATTTATTCGATGAAAATTTCACATAACTGGCTGAAGCAATTTATTAAGATCTCCAAAAATCCGGAAGAAACAGGCGAATTACTGACCGATCTGGGGCTGGAAGTAGAAGGAATTGAATCTTTTCAGAGTGTAAAAGGAGGCCTTAAAGGCATTGTAGTTGGGGAGGTGATCTCCTGCGAGCAACATCCAAACGCAGACCGGTTGAAAGTCACCCGGGTGGATATTGGCAACGGTGAATTGTTACAGATCGTCTGCGGGGCCCCGAACGTGGCAAAAGGGCAGAAAGTGCCTGTTGCAACGGTAGGAACTACCCTCTATGATGAAAAAGGAAGTCCCTGGGACATCAAAAAAAGTAAAATAAGAGGGGAAAGCAGTCACGGAATGATATGTGCCGAAGATGAACTGGGCCTGGGACAAAGCCACGACGGGATCATGGTACTTCAGGATGATCTTGTTCCCGGTACCGTGGCTACAGAAATTTTTGAAGTCGAAGATGACCTGGTTTATGAGATCGGGCTTACACCTAACAGGGCCGACGCCATGAGTCACTGGGGTGTTGCACGTGACCTTAAAGCCGGTTTTCAGCAACAGGGAGAGAATCTGGAGCTTATTACCCCATCCGTAAGCAGTTTCCATGTGGACAGCCGAAGTTTGCGAATCCCGGTCAATATTAAACGGCCGGAACTGGCACCCCGATACTGCGGTATTACGATCTCTGACGTAAAAATAGCAGAGTCCCCAAAATGGCTGCAAAACAGGTTAAAGGCCATAGGGCTTACTCCAAAGAACAACGTAGTGGATGTGACCAATTATGTGATGCATGAGCTGGGACAGCCATTACACGCTTTTGATGCTTCCAGGATCACCGGAAATCAGATCAACGTTAAAACCCTGGAGGCAGGCACTAAATTTGTCACTCTTGACGAAGTGGAAAGGGAACTGCATGAAGAAGACCTGATGATCTGTGATGCCGAAAAACCGTTGGCCATTGCCGGGGTCTTTGGTGGACTGGGAAGCGGAGTTACAGAAAGCACTACCTCCATCTTTTTGGAAAGCGCTTATTTCAATCCTGTGACAGTTAGAAAAACAGCCAAAAGACATGGGTTAAGCACCGATGCTTCTTTTAGATATGAAAGGGGAATTGACCCAAATATCACTGATTATGCTCTTAAGCGCGCGGTTCTTCTTATACAGGAATTGGCCGGAGGATCTGTAAGCAGTGATATTGATGATCATTATGTGAACAAGATCGAGGACTTCCCGGTGTTCCTGACCTTTGAGAAGATCAATACCCTTATCGGGCAGAACCTATCGCAGGAAACCATCAAGTCCATACTGGTATCCCTGGAGATCAGGGTCAATAATGTGACCGAGACCGGCATGGGACTTACTATTCCCGCATATCGCGTAGACGTACAGCGGGAAGCTGACGTTATAGAAGAGATACTACGGGTTTATGGATACAACAATATTGAATTTGGAGAGAAAATCAATGCCTCTGTAGCCAATTCCTCCAAGTTTGAGGATTATAAGATCCAAAACATCATTGCAGCGCAACTAACAGGACAGGGCTTTTTTGAAACCATGGCCAACTCCCTCACCTCTCCCTCTCATGTGGAACTAAGTGAAGAACTAAAGGAAGAGCATAACATCCACATGCTTAACCCGCTTAGCCAGGATCTTTCAGTGCTTCGGCAATCCCTTTTATTTTCAGGGCTTGAAGCGGTTAGTTACAACCTGAACAGAAAACGAAGTGACCTAAAGTTCTTCGAGTTTGGAAAGACATACCATAACTTCGAAAGCGGCCGGGCAGAAAACAAGCACCTTACGTTGTTTGTCTCAGGAAACCGTAGTGCCGAATTCTGGAATGACCCTATCAAAAAAGGCGATTTCTTCTACCTTAAGGGAGTGACCATAGCTGTACTGGAGCGGCTGGGAATATCAGACCTTAAATCAAGCCCGGTAAAAAGTGAGTTCTTTTCTGAAGGAATAAGCATAAGTTCAGGAAAAACAAAATTGGCAGAGTTTGGGGTAGTAAAAAAGAAGATCCTCAAAAAATTCGGAATACAACAGGAAGTACTATTTACAGATTTTAAATGGGACCAGGTACTGGAAACCACCAGGAATCAGAAAAATAGATTCAGGGAAATATCCAAATATCAGGCTGTCCGCAGGGATTTTGCTTTGCTTCTGGATACTTCGGTTACTTTTGAAGACGTCTATAAGATTGCCCGTCATACAGAGAAAAAACTCCTTAAGGATATTAACCTGTTCGATGTTTATGAAGGAAAAAACCTTCCGGAAGGCAAAAAAAGCTATGCGGTCAGTTTTATTCTTCAGGATGAAAACAAGACTCTTACTGATAAACAGATCGATAAGATCATGAGTAAACTGCAACAGAATTTTGAAAAACAACTGGGAGCAGAATTGAGATAATTTACTCCCACACTATAAAAAAAAGCCCTCCTTTATTAAAACAGGATGGCTTTTTTTATTGCTTATTTTTTATCTGGGAAATTCATTAAAGATCGCATTGACATAGGTCCTTAATTCCTCTTCCAGGTCCCGGCGATCGATCACATCGTCTGCCCGGCCGCGCCATATGATCTCATTGGTCCTACGGTTAATGATATCAATTACGATGGTTCCTTCCTTATAAGGGATCTGCTGTATGTTATCCCCTGCGATCCTGGGAACGGTGAAATAATTGTTATAGGCATAATTCCTGTAATAGGGACCTACGTAGTAATTAGGTCTGTAGTACCTGTAATT
>JBEPWW010000279.1:0-3720 GCA_041642215.1 Salinimicrobium sp.
AAAAGATACCTCCCGCTATTCCCGATTCTGAAAAAACGGTAGTGGAGGCAGACAGGAACAAAAAGGTGAAAAAGGAAATACCTGTTATAAGGCTCCAGGTTTTCACCGGTCGAGTAATTTTACCCATAGGCACAGCTTTACATATAGGCGATAAAAGTACACATTTTAACGAGAATTTTAAAATTTTAACGTTAAATTAGTAGTCCAAATCACTAATAAACAGCAAGAAACGGGTGCTGCAGAGACTTCAGGGAGGGCTGTTAGCGAAACCTTGTAAAGCTGGTTTTGAGGCTTTGGCGTGGGTTTTTAGCCAAAAAGAGAAATGAACCATGCGGCTTTTGTAGGAAAATTCTTGTAAATGTTGCTGGCTGGCGGGAGCAGGAGAAGATCAACTTGGAAAAACCGGGATTTAATCTGAACTTCTTCCATTATCATATTATAAAAGTGGTTGTCTAAAAAGCTGGTTTAGTTTCAAACGACAGGTTGAAATAACTTAAGCTTTTTAGATAACCACGTGCTGATATATCGATCTGCTGAATCGATTATTCAATAATGATCTTTTTAGTCAGTATTCCTTTTTCGGCTGAATGCAGTTTTATGACATAAACACCTGCACTGAACCTGGCTACCGGCAACTTGATTTCCTGTTCAGTAGGTATATCATAGTACATATGTACCTGCTGGCCAAGGATGTTGTTCAGATAGATCTTGCTAATATCATAAAGCTCAGGGTTGCGAATGATCACTTCCCTGCTGCCATTGACATAAAGGATCTGCAGATCTCCGCTGAGGATCTCTTCTTCTTCCTCTGGTGCCGCCTGTGGACCTTTAAAAACCAGCTTAAAACGGTCCTCAATGACCCCCGGTTCCGAAGTACTTTTATAGGCACCTTTTCTAAGGTCATGATAGGTGTTCAGCAGGCTGTCCCTGAGGAAGATCTCCATATCATCCGGGATGTTCCTTAGCATATCGATCTCGATGGTGAAAGTCTTTTCCTCTTCTACTTTTATGCCGAGATCCAGCTCCTGGTCCTCGTTGAAATGCGGCACGCCCTGTATCACGAATTTAGAATCATTGAAATGCCAGTACATGTCCTCCGGGTGGTTTTCTATCAAATAAGCATCATATCCCAGATCGAAACCGTTGGTTGTAGCAGGGTCTGCCGTGACCAGTATCTGCCGGTGATAACCGGTTGGGGATCTGAAATTCAACCAGATCTTCGAGCGCGTATCCTGAGCCGTCTTGTTCTTCTTGATGTTATCTTCGGGTTTGTGAAAGACCGATTCTTCACCTTCCCTTTTATAAGCCCGCTGGCTGTTTCTGAATTTCAGGTCTCCACCGGTAACATTGTCTCCCACGCTGCTCACAATGAATCCCTGTGCCACAGCGATATACCGGTCAGGTTCTTCTCCACCTACCTGGTTATTATCATCAATGAGGGGATCATTGGAAACCGCCCTTGTTCCTCCGGAAAGATTATAGATGGCATAACCTCCTATATATTCAGACAGGTAATGACTGGTGATCTCAAAGTGGGACCAGAAATACAGGGTGCCGTTGAACACATTTTCATGGTTGCGCCCACCGGAGACATCCTTCATGTTATCCCTAATAAATTCATCGGCATCCAGGCCAGAAGCATAGGGGTTGCCCACAAAATAGTTTCTTCCGGGGGCCATGTCCAGCGTGATGGGGCCGTTATTGGGCTTACCGATGAATGTGTAGTTCTGAAGGTCTTCCATCGGGGCGGTCCCGGAGGTGCCTTTGTGGTAATATCCTTCGCCTACCTTCACTTCCCCGGTGGCTCCAATCCATATCCATTGTCCGTAGTCTCCGGCGGTACCATTGAATCGATGTATCCAATAGGTACTCATTCTTCGGGGATCTGTATATCCGCCGTCAGCCCAGGCATATTTATAGTTGAAATTCAGTTCCTGGTAGTTATCTGTGTTCGTCCCATCCCGAAGTACGGCTCCAACAGTATACGGGGCATTTCCGGTTCCGGGACTCACCGGGGAGGACCAGTAATTGTAATTATAGCTGCTGGCTATACCCTGCTGGTCCCTTTCCAGGAATCCAGTACTGCCGGCATCCACAATACTGCCTGTATCCTGCAATAACTGTGATTCTCCAACCAGGTCAATAACGCCATGCAGGTCCAGATAATGAGTGATCCGCAGCATCTGCCCGGTATTGTTCTCATCCTGGGCTCCTGAAGGATTGGCAATTCGAAGTTCCCCTGCCTCAGATTTCAACCCAAGTACCGTAATATCCTTGGCTTGCGAAGTGATGTCATGGGAGGTGCGAACGATATTCCACTCAATAGGGTCTCCACTTAGCCCCGCAGCATTGGGGATGTCCCACACATCAGGTTCCGCCCAGGTATTGTTCTGGGTCCACGGTCCGGCCGCTGCGGAGTAATAGGGCAGGGGAGCGGTATTCTCCTGAAAAGTCTGCATGTTTCGGAGTTTTCCGTCCACAGGAGATCGGGAAAGGTCTGGGGTATATCCGCCATTCAGAATGACTGCGGGATCAGCCAGGAGTTGGTAATACCCGGCAAGGTCTGCATATCCCATTCCGGGTGCCGGCATTGGAATTTCCACTCCAATGTTCGCTCCATCCTGCAGGCGCTGGTTCATCAGGAATTTTATTTGTTCCTGGGATATGGTGCCATTCCAGATGCGAACTTCCTCGATCCAGCCTGAGAAATGATTTTCAGCATTAGGAGCGTTCCATCGTGCCCCAATAAAAGCTCTTTCCGAACTTCCGGTATTGGAGATGCTGCCCATTTGAATGCCGTCCACAAACAAGGTGCCATTCGGTTGTACAGCGATATGATACCAGCGGGAATTGGTCTGCACTCCGGCAGGTAGATCTTCTACATTAATTTCAAAATTCGGGCCGGTGATAATGGTTCCGGTAGCGGCTTCAGGTCGTATCCAGGCTTCTATGCTGTAAGTACCGGTATAGTTTTCCCCCAGATCAACGTAGTCGTCCAGCCCATCAAAATCCAGGGCAATACAGGGTTGAATCTCAACAGTCACATCAGAATATTCCGGAGGACAAAATTCATTTTTAATGTCATCATCCACATTGCGTTCCATGTTCCATCGCAGTGTATAGGAGCCGTCAAGACCCGGAGAGAATACGGCCTGGGGATCATTGACTGCAGGAAGGGAACTTTCTCCGTTTGAAAAATGAGCTTCAGAGAATTCATAGCCATCCGGCCCGGAAACCACTTTCCATGATGCTTCGTATCCATCCAGGGTTGGAAAACTGGAGACGGGTACACTTTCACTATTTATAATGGCTCCTTCCAGGTGGATGTTTTGATTGCCGCAGGGTCCAACATCACTGCTGGCAGTGGACTTATACCGGTCAAAAACAAACACTTTAATATAGGAGCTGTTTTCAATTTTAGGACAATTGTCTCCGGTGTTATCAAAAGTGAGGGAATTCGTTATCTTAAATTCATTCCATCCTATTAGCGAAGGAGTATATTGAAAGGATGTTTCAGATCCAATTGGCACTGGGTTGTCGGGATCTGTATTATCCCTCCAGATAATGTCTACCCCCACGGGGCCTTCTGGGATCTTGATATCATCCACCGCCCAAATGGCCCCGTCCCGTTGTCCCATGTAGTGGAAACGGATCCTCAGGTTCTCCTGTCCCAGGTATGAGGACAGGTCAATGCTGATGTTATTTTCGGAGGCTGTGGAG
>JBEPWW010000280.1:0-3709 GCA_041642215.1 Salinimicrobium sp.
CGCAGGCAATGAACTAACAGTATATGGCTACAGAAGGAAAAAATCTTTCAGAATACGATAAGAACAGCATCCCAAACGCGAAGGAATTCAGGTTTGGGCTTGTTGTTTCTGAATGGAATGAAAATATAACCGAAGGCCTCTACCAGGGGGCCTTAAAGGTGCTGCTGGAAAATGACGTGCTCGAAAGGAAGATCGTGCGTTGGAACGTTCCCGGAAGTTTTGAGTTGATCTACGGCTGTAAGAAGATGCAGGAAAGCTATGACATGCTGGACGCGATCATAGCCATTGGCAGTGTGATTGAAGGGGAAACCAAACATTTTGATTTCGTTTGCCAGGGTGTTTCCCAGGGGATCAAAGACCTGAACGTACTCCATGATATTCCCGTGATCTTTTGTGTGCTTACAGACCAGAACATGCAGCAGGCCATAGACCGCAGCGGCGGGAAACACGGCAACAAAGGGGCAGAGGCTGCGGTGGCAGCCATCAAAATGGCGCAGCTTCGCAAGGACGCCCGATTATAGGCTTTTTCTTTACTCTAACGGCATCATTTTTGTTGTTGATACTTTGCACGAGTATTCTTCGTTATTCTTGTGCAATTTGAGTAAATTTGAGTTTTCCATTTAAAGAAAAAGCACCTTGAAGATCAACTTCTACAAACCGAGAAAGAATACCCGCTATAATTACACACCACGTTATTATAAAGGGAAGGATGCCGGTAATATTTATGAATTTGACTCCAAATTCAATAAGTACCGGGAGACGACCAATGCGGTGGATTTTGGTTCGCAATGGGCAGAAGCCAGGAGAAATAGCAGGAACAGGGGAAACAGAGAGATCAATTTTCGTGTTCTGATCATAATCGCGGTTCTGTTGCTTATCTTTTTATGGATCATAGACTTTGATTTATCCATCTTCTCCAATCCCTAATACATGAATGATGTTATTCATCTCTTGCCAGACCATGTTGCCAATCAAATTGCCGCAGGTGAGGTGGTTCAGCGGCCGGCATCGGTCATAAAAGAACTTCTGGAGAATTCCATAGACGCCGGGGCATCTAGTATTAAAGTTATTATTAAAGAAGCGGGAAAGACGCTTATTCAGGTTATTGATAACGGCCGGGGGATGACCCTTACAGATGCACGTCTTTGCTTTGAGAGGCATGCTACTTCCAAAATAAATTCGGCAGAAGATCTCTTCAGTATTAAAACAAAAGGTTTTCGCGGAGAAGCTTTGGCTTCCATCGCGGCGATCGCCCACGTTGAACTTAAGACCAAACAGCAGGATGAAGAAGTAGGGACCTGCATCAGGATAGAAGGAAGTGAGGTAGTGAGCCAGGAACCATGTGTGACCCCGCAGGGAACTTCTATTTGTGTAAAAAACCTTTTCTATAATATTCCTGCCCGACGTAATTTTTTAAAGAGTGATGCTGTGGAAACACGGCATATCATAGATGAGTTCCAACGGGTGGCTCTCGCGCATCCGGGCATCCAGTTCAGCCTGTTTCATAATGGCAGCGAGATCTTCCAGCTGCCTGAAGCCAATTACAGGCAACGTATCGTCAACATTTTTGGAGGCAAGACCAATGAGAAACTGGTGCCTGTAGAGGAAGATACGGAGATCGTGAAAATTTCGGGCTTTGTGGGTAAACCGGAGTTTGCCAAACGCAGTAGGGGAGAGCAGTTCTTTTTTGTGAACGATCGCTTTATTAAGAGCCCTTATCTCAACCATGCTGTTGTGGCGGCCTTTGAAGGCCTGCTCAAGGATAAGGCTTATCCCAGTTATTTTCTCTACCTGGAGGTGAACCCCAGGAGCATCGATATCAATATACACCCTACAAAGACCGAGATCAAATTTGATGATGAACATTCGCTGTACACCATCCTTCGCAGCGCCATCAAACATAGCCTGGGGCAATTCAATGTGGCACCTGTACTTGATTTTGACAGGGATGCTACCCTTGATACGCCCTATGAATTCACCAGGAAAGAGGTACGTGTGCCCGGGATCGAGGTGGACCGTAATTTCAACCCGTTCCAGAATGAACAAACTTCCCCCTATAAATCCCCCGGCTATAGAAAGGAGAGCCAGGGAGGGAGCTGGGAAAGTCTTTACACCGGAATGCAGGGTTCACAGCAAAAAGAATTCAATGCCCCTTCGGCATTGAACCAGGTAGAATTTGAGAGTGAAGAGGTTACCGGAAACCTGTTTGGTTCCACAGAAGGAAAGGAATCGGGACAGTCCACTTTTCAGCTCAATAAGAAATATATCGTGACCACCCTTAAGAGCGGGATTCTTGTGATCGACCAGCACAGGGCGCACAGCAGGATACTGTATGAGGAATTGCTAAAGAGCATTACGGTGACAGCGGCCGTGAGCCAGCAGCTGTTATTTCCACTGTTGCTGCAGTTTAACTCGGGGGAGATAGCGCTGTTAAAGGAAAACCGGGAGGCCCTGGAGCAAACCGGTTTTATATTCTCGCAATTTAACAGGGACTCTGTAGAAATTACCGGAATACCCACCCTCATCTCAGAGAGCGAAGTTGCCATTTTACTGGAACAACTGTTATCTGATCTGGAAAACGAGGTGCCGGAAAGCGGATTTTCACAAATTGATATTCTGGCTAAGTCCCTCGCCAAAGGGATGGCCGTTAAATCGGGAATGACCCTGAACTATGCAGAGCAGCAAAATATGGTGAACAGCCTTTTTGCCTGTAAGGAATCTACCTTGTCTCCCTTCAACCGTCCTGTGTTTATTACCTTAACTGTAGACGAATTAGATAAAAAATTCATGTAATGGGAAGAATTACAGAAACCGTAAAGGTTCTTTTAATAATAAATATTATCTTTTTTATTGGAACGCTTACTTTAGGGGAACAGGCTTACAAGCTGTTCTCTCTGTGGTTCTTTGAAAATGAGAATTTTGGGATCTGGCAGGTCCTGACCCATATGTTCATGCATGGCAGCTTTATGCATATTTTGTTTAATATGTATGCTCTCTGGGCCTTTGGAAGCCCCATCGAGCAGGTATTGGGAAAGAATAAATTCATATTCTTTTACTTTTCTGCCGGTATAGGAGCAGCCATCATTCATACGCTGGTCAATTATTTCCATTACCAGACCGGCTATAATGCTCTGCTGGATGCGGGGATGGAGCCGGAAGGTATACAGCGTATGCTGGAAACGGGGCAGTACTCCACTGGGATCCTGAATTCGGTGTCGAGGGAGATGCTTCAGGAATTCTATGCCTCGGTGAATACGCCTGCAGTGGGTGCCTCCGGAGCAATATATGGGATCCTGGTGGCGTTTGGAATGTTGTTTCCAAATGTGGAATTATTTCTTTTATTTGTACCTGTACCTGTAAAAGCAAAATATTTTATTCCTGCCCTTATCGGGATCGATCTATTCTCAGGATTCACGGGTTATTCTCTTTTTGGAGGAGGAATAGCGCATTTTGCACACGTTGGGGGAGCCCTATTTGGCTTTATCATGATGTGGTATTGGAAAAAAAATCAGTTTAACCAAAACCGGTGGGATTAATGAGACGGTCCAGCAACTTTAGGTATAAGTTAAAAACAGCCTCGGTCAACGAAAAGCTGATCGCTATCAATGTGGTTGTTTTTATCCTGTTTTTCCTGTTTAGAACGCTGGCATTCCTGTTCAACCTGCCCTCTGATTTTTTGCTGGAATGGTTTGTTTTTCCTAAAGAACCG
>JBEPWW010000281.1:0-3683 GCA_041642215.1 Salinimicrobium sp.
ATCCTCATCGATATCTTCTCCCCGGCTTTTTATCGAGATCACTTTTCCATTAGCTTTAAGAGCTTCCAGGCTTTGCTGTAAGCTTTCCCCGCCCGCACAATCAAAGATCAGATCTGCACCTTCAGGCCAAAGATTTTTAGCAGCTTTCCCTATATGCTGTTTTTGATAATCGATGGTATGATCGGCGCCCAGCTTTTTCATGTATCTGCTGTTTTCATCACTGGCAACCCCCATCACCTGAGCTCCTTTAAGACTGGCAAGTTGAATGGCAAAACTCCCTACACCTCCTGAGGCGCCAATGATAAGAACCCTTTGCCCCTCTTTGAGTCCTCCGGCCTGATAAAGGCTTTGATAGGCAGTAAGACCGGCCAAAGGGATGCATGCAGTTTCTTCCCAGGAAAGGATTTTTGGTCTTGAAGCCAGGTAACATTCCGGAATGATCATGTACTCAGCGAATGTTCCCCATTTTACTTCCGGGCGTCGTGCATAGGCGTAAACTTCATCGCCAATTGCAAACCTGCGTGCCGCATGTCCCCGTTCCTCAATAGTTCCTGCTACATCCCATCCCGGGATAATGGGGAAACGATGCGGAATCAGATCTTTGTAGCTCCCGTTTAGAATAACGGCATCTACAGGGTTAACTCCAGCCGCTTTTACCTTGATCAATACTTCCCCTTCCTTTAATTCTGGAAGTTCAATCCTATTTTTCTGAATTTTCTCCACTCCCCCGAATTCACTGTAGGTAGCGGCTTTTGTAGATTTTGCCATAGCATTTCTTTAATATTTCGTTGTTTTGTTAACTCTTCTTGTTTTAATAAACAGACCTTTTAGGTTTTCCGGGGGGATACAGGGTTATTCTCCTGTTTCTTTCATGATAACTAAAGAAATCAGGAGTAATCATCTCCAATTTAAGATTTTTAAACAGGGTTCTTAGTTAAATTTGTTTTAAACTGCTCAGGATAAAAGGTTTGTAAGACGCACTAAACCCGGGGAATCTTCGTTAGAGGAAGTAACAGATCTTGCTATCCCAAATTCGAATTTTTATACTTGGCAGAGTGTAACGTTTTAAATGAAGTTTGATCTTATAGAAAACCCTTTTAGTAAATATGAAGAATTACTTTTTTGCCCTGACGGTTTTTGTTTGTTTCTATAGTTGTAAAATGACCAGGAATACTTCCCCTGCAGAACAGGTTATTGTTACCTATATTGACCTGGTTGATGTACAGGACGACAGGGTGAGCGTTAGTATTGACCCCGGACCATTTACGACAGATCAAACGATCTTTTACATCCCCAGGACCGTGCCCGGAACCTACAGTACATCCAACTACGGGAAATACTCTGAAGATTTTCGGGCTATTGATTACAAAGGCAATGAACTGGAAGCAGTAAGGCTGGATGATAACAGCTGGAGTATTCCCAATGCTAAAAAACTGGATAAGGTCATCTACAGGGTAAATGACACATTTGATATACCCGGGGAAGGCGGAATTTACTCCATGGCCGGAACAAATATTCTTCAGGATGAAAACTTTCTTCTCAACCTCCACGGATTCGTAGGTTATTTTGAAAATATGAAGGAGGAAAAATACAGATTGGAGATCAAAAGACCGGCAGACCTTATTGCCGGAAGCGCCCTTACTGTGTCCCAAACCCTGGCTGCTGAAGATGCCGATTATAAAACCGATGTTTTCAACCTGGACCGATATTTTGAGGTGATCGATAATCCTGTCATGTATGCCTCTCCTGATACTACGAGTTTTAAAGTTGAAGGAATGGAAGTTCTTATAAATGTCTATTCCCCAAACAGGAAATTTTCAGCTGAAGGTATTAGGCCAGGTATGGAGAAAATGATCACTGCTCAAAAAGCTTTTTTAGGGGACATCAACAGCACGAATAAATACGCTATTCTTCTTTATCTCTCGGCTACTCCAGGGGAGAACGATGCCGGTAATTTTGGAGCACTCGAGCATCATACTTCCACTGTGGTGGTACTACCTGAAACCATGGGAGTGAAAGCACTTAACGAAAGCATGAAGGATATTGTGGCCCACGAATTCTTCCACATTCTTACCCCGCTTAGTATCCACTCAAAGGAGATACATTTTTTCGATTACAATGATCCTAAAATGTCTCAACATCTCTGGATGTATGAAGGGGTTACTGAATATTTCGCAAATCTTTTCCAGGTTAATCAGGGCCTTATCGAAAAACAGGATTTTTATGATCGTATGGTTGAAAAGATCAACCTTTCAAAGAACTATGATGACACCATGCCTTTTACCGTTATGAGCCAGAATATCCTGGAGGAACCATACCAGACCAATTACACCAATGTATACCAGAAGGGGGCGTTAATAGGAATGGCGCTCGATATTAGGTTAAGAGAGTTGAGTAATGGAAAGATGGGTTTACTAAATTTAATGAAAAAGCTGGCCGTTAAGTACGGCAAGGAGAAACCTTTTGATGATCAAGAATTGATCCCTGTGATCGTCCAGTTTACCTATCCTGAAATTCAGGAATTTTTTGACGACTATGTGAAAGGTTCAACTCCTATTCCTTATGCTGATCTTTTTCAAAAGGTCGGGTTAGAAATGAGGAAGGATCAGATTCCTGTACAGCATTTTCTAAAGGACCAGGCCACTCCCTATATCACTGTGAACTCCTATGGCAGGATCCTGGTTAGGAATGATCTTGAATTGAACAGCTTCCTGAAAGATCTGGGTTTAAAAGGTGGAGATGTGATCAAAAGTATAAACGGAGTAAACTATACCCGGGATAACGTTTACAACCTTATCACAGATTCCCAGGACTGGCAGGAAGGTGAAGAAATAACAGCAACAGTCATCAGGGACTCAAAAGAAGTAAGCCTCAGATCCCGTGTGGTGGAACCCACTGCTCCCGGAATGCGCCTCATGGAGAAATACAATGCAGACAGCAACCAGATAGAATTAAGATACCGCTGGTTAAAAACCCGGACTAATAAAGGACCTTAAAAAAAGAGGTTGTCTGAAAAGCTTATTTTTCGCCAACCTGTCCCAATGTTCTGGGATTTCAGGTCCTGGAAATAGCTTTTCAGGCAACCTCTCTATTCATAATACAAATCTCCTAAAAGGAGATTTGTAAAAAAGATTGAGCTTTATTAAAAGCAGGAAATATCTTCTGGTTTTACCTAGAGCTTTTTCACCCGGACCGCATTCATTCCCTTTTGTCCGCGTTCCAATTCATAAGTCACCTTATCATTCTCATCGATCTCATCTATGAGTCCACTTACGTGCACAAAATGTTTTTCCTGTGTTTGATCGTCTATAATAAAACCAAAACCTTTGGAATGGTCGAAGTAGGATACTTTTCCTTCCCTGTTGGGGCTGAATTCCTCTTCTTCTGAGTCTTCTTTCTTAGGGATCCCGATCTCAATACTTTCGGCATCTACTTCGATCTTTCTCGAAGGGTCTGGCGGGGTATCTGTAAGGTTTCCATATTCATCCACATAAGCAAATTCAGAGGCCTGAGAATCAGGATTTGCTTTTCGTTCTTCTTTCTTTTTTTTCTTCTCTTCCCGCTTTTTCGCGCGTTTTTTCTCTTTTTCTGTTTTGTTAAAGCTTTGCTGTGATTTAGCCATTCGGTTTTATTACTTAAAATTATAAATTTAAAATAATCATTTTTGAAATACTAAAAGAAGG
>JBEPWW010000282.1:0-3653 GCA_041642215.1 Salinimicrobium sp.
GAATGGCGCATCATTCCAATGGTCAGGACGGGTTCTTTTATAGTGATTCCACTCAAACCGAATTGAATTTACAATCAGGGAATTTTGCTACCAATTTTATAGAAATCGGCTTTCTTAGGAGTTTTTACAGTAATAAGCAAAACGCGTTAAGGTTTTTCAAATCCTCAGTTGAAATGCATCCGTCCAAATGGATGCTCAGGGAGATGAGAGGTTCGTACAGCGGCCTAAGGTGGCATAATTCTTATCTGGCTTATAAACTCCCTATGGATAAACTCTTTTTTAGTGAGAGCAGAAGGGCGAGTTTTTCCGTTAAACTTGAGACTACTTTAATGCTGGATCAGATCAATGACTGGGATTTGCTTGACCTCAATAGGCTGAATGCGGCATTGACGGTATACTACCATCCCAAATTTTTGGAGGACATCGGTCTTTTTGTTCAATTCTATAAGGGTATGGATTATTATAATATTTATTATCAGGAGGATAGATCTGTAATTCGCTTTGGATTGATGACAGAAATCCTCAGGTTCTAGCCAATCCTGAAGGGAAAAAAAGAAGTAAAGCATATAAATCAGTAATGTGAATAATTAAGAAAAGAAAGTTTATTCTATGGAAGAACAGCTGCTCAGTATCTTTTTTAAAAGCTCTGCCTAAGAGATTTCAGGCATGCGAAAAAATCGATATCTTAGAGGTGATGTGGCTCTGAGAGCGACAGGCATTTACCTTTAAATTATAATGGTATGGAATACTTTGTACAACCGGGATCTGTGGTTCGGCGAATATGGGGAAAAAGCGATACGGTACTCTTCATATTTGCCGGGGCCTCTGCCGAATTTGCCCTGAACAAGGCGGTGGACTGGCTGTATTTTACCGGCCAGCTCCCTGCCGATCCCATGGGAAGATTATTCTCTACCGTGGCCTATGCGGGAAAGATCGTTTTCCTACCCAACCGGGAAGCTATTGCGGCCATAGATTCGATCAACGAAATTCATCGGGCAGTTGAAAAAAAGCGCGGGGAGCAGATTCCGCAGTGGTCCTATCGGGACGTGCTGTACATGCTCATCGCTTATTCCATTACTGCCTATGAGCTGCTGGAAAAAAGACTTACAGAATCTGAGAAAGAAGAGATCTATGATGTTTTCCACCGGGTGGGCAGCAGGATGCATATTAAGGATCTCCCGGAAACCTACCGGAAATGGGTGACCGATCGCGAACGGCATTTGAGCCGCGATTTAGAACCCAGCACCTACACCCATGATCTTTACCGGCAATACCGGAAACACCTAGGCCCGGTGCGGTACCGGCTCCTGCTTGAGGTCCAGCAAATGATCTGCCCTCCCGGGGTGAGAAAAATGCTGGAACTTCAACCAAATCCGCTCATACCCCCTGCCCTGGTTGTCTATAAACTAAGCCGCTCCCTGGCAGTGGACAAACTTCTCAAATCTTTCTTGCTTCCCGCCGCTTACAGGCAGCAAATCCTGGAGCTGGATCGATTTTAGGCCCGGGTAGGAAAAACTACCAGGAGAGAAATTCCGGTTCCCCCATTATTCAATAGTTTTCCCTTTATAGATGAAAGGGAACTTAATCCATGCCCCACAACCGGAAGGCTAATGCTCTAAATAATTTCACAAAAAAACGCTGCGTATCCTTTTTTCATTTAACTTTGAAACACAAAGTACTTTATCATATGAAAACTGAACAGGAATACATCAATGATCTTTCAGAGATCCGTTCGATGATGGAACGATCCACCAGGTTCTTATCCCTTTCGGGGTTTTCGGGTATCCTCGCGGGAATTTATGCCTTGGTGGCAGCCTTTATCGCCTATCATTTTTTCTACCGGCAGGAAGAGGCTGCCGTTTTAAACAGTCTCTCCCCGCAGGAACTAACGGGTACTATCTATGACCTGTTCCTGCTGGCCATACTGGTTCTTGTTCTGGCAGTTGGTACGGCTATTTATTTTTCGGCAAAAAAGGCATCAAAGAATGACGAACAGCTCTGGAATCCGGTATCCCGGAGATTGGTCATAAGTATGGCAATTCCCCTGGTAACCGGCGGGATCCTTATCCTCATTTTGATCAATAAGGGAATCTTTGGACTCATGATCCCGCTCACCCTCATATTTTACGGACTGGCCCTAATCAATGCCGGAAAGTTTACTTTTGAGGAAGTGCGTTACCTGGGATTGTTCGAGATCGTACTGGGGTTGATAAGTATTTATTTTATTAGCCTGGGCTTACTGTTTTGGGCTATAGGCTTTGGAGTCATGCATATTATATACGGCATTTTAATGCACCAGAAATACGACAGGTGAGAGCGATCATAGACGGTTTACATAAAGCCTTTGAAAGCAGGGTGAGGCTTGGGATCATGTCGATCCTGGCAGTCAATGAAACCCTTGATTTTAATGCCCTGAAGGAGTACTTGAATGTAACAGACGGGAACCTGGCCAGTCACCTGAAGGCATTGGAGAAGGAAAATTATATTGGGGTCCATAAAAGTTTTGTGGGACGCAAACCCAACACCCGATATTCTATAACCAAAGCAGGAAAAAAGGCCTTTGAACAACATTTGAATGCTCTCGAAAATTTAATAAAGATTCAGAAATAATTTTTTTGCCGGTTTACTTTGAGTTTCAAAGTGCTTTTCCTGAATCCAGTTCTTAGAAAGAATAGATCTTATGCTGATTACATTAATGGCTCATACTAACTTTAATTTATTTGATCATGAAAAACAAAAGACTAACTTTAATCTTCGCTGTAGTAGCACTGCTTTTGCTCATTCCTTTTACAGCCATGCAATTTACCAGTGAAGTGGACTGGAGTCGTTCCGATTTCATCATCGCGGCGATCCTGCTTCTGGGCACCGGCCTGAGCATTGAATTGGTTTTGAGAAAGGTAAAGGACAAAAAACACAGAATGCTGTTTTCCCTCAGCATTCTGGCAATCCTGTTTGTTGTCTGGGCAGAACTCGCGGTGGGAATATTTGGCAGTCCCTTCGCGGGCAGTTAACCTTAAAGCGTTGACATTATGATGACCACAACACTCCCCAGCAGCCTGTTTGGTTCTGCCGTCTTCACCGTTGGCATACTAAACCTCATCCTAATCCATCCCGTACCGGGAATTGCTTACCTGCTTGTTTCTTCAATTTATTTCCCTCCTGTAAGCAACCGGCTCACAAGCAGGCTGGGATTCACCCCCACCCTGCTGCTTAAGATCATTTTGGGTGTTATCCTTATTCTCTTTACCCTGGGGGTAAGTGACCTGGGAGAATTGATCGACTAATCTTTCTTAGGGAACTGTATCATATAAAGAGGCCACCTGAAATTCTTTATCAGGCGGCCTCTTTATTTTTTTTCTTCAGGACGCTTAGCATCTACCTCATGGTTTCCCAATAGCAGGAGAATCGCAAGACAGCTGCTTACAGGCGAATTTTCAACAACTCAGGCAGTCTCCGTTTCTTCCCGGACCTCTTCCCCGTTCTCTTCCTGCTCCAGGACATTAAATTTCTCCAGCTGCTCTTCTTCCCCTGTGAAATACGGGAATACGTCTAAAATAGGTGATTCTGTAATCGCAGGGATAGAATAATCCCCCATGGTATCGGCCATAGCCTTCTCCGTATTTTCAAAAGCCTCTTTCACATCATTGGCCTGT
>JBEPWW010000283.1:0-3643 GCA_041642215.1 Salinimicrobium sp.
CTCTGCTGGCTCCTGTTATAATGGCATTTTTTCCTTCTAAAAGTTTCATTTTGTATTGGATGTTTTCCTTCTTAGGGTTAGTATTTCAGTCAAATATAGTAAAAACCTAATGTTAACAAATTAAAAAAACCTCCAGATATTACTGATTGTATTTCAGCAAAACCGGGAGGTTCTGTTTATTAAAAAACAATGGGGCCTATCCCATTACCTCTTTAACTTTTTTACCTATTTCAGCCGGTGAATCCACTACGTGGATTCCATTCTCTTTAAGGATAGCCTTCTTTGCCTGGGCTGTATCTTCACTACCACCAACAATAGCTCCGGCATGTCCCATGGTTCGTCCCGCAGGAGCAGTTTCCCCCGCGATAAATCCTACTACAGGTTTTCTGTTTCCATTCTCCTTGATCCACCTTGCAGCATCGGCCTCAAGCTGACCACCAATTTCCCCGATCATTACAATACATTCAGTCTCGTCATCGTTCATCAACAACTCCACAGCTTCTTTGGTGGTGGTTCCAATGATAGGGTCACCTCCAATACCAATTGCGGTAGTGATTCCAAGCCCCTGTTTTACAACCTGATCTGCAGCTTCATAGGTAAGAGTTCCAGATTTGGATACGATCCCTACAGTTCCTTTTTTGAATACAAACCCGGGCATAATTCCTACTTTAGCCTCTCCGGGTGTGATCACCCCGGGGCAGTTAGGACCAACCAGTCGGCAATCTTTGTCTTTGATGTAATCTGCAGCCTTGATCATGTCGGCTACAGGGATTCCCTCAGTAATGGTGATGATCACTTTGATCCCGGCATTAGCTGCTTCCATAATAGCATCGGCTGCAAATGCTGGCGGCACGAAAATGATAGAAACATCTGCTCCGGTTTCCTTCACTGCGTCTTCCACAGTGTTGAAAACAGGCTTTTCAAGGTGTTTCTGCCCTCCCTTTCCAGGAGTAACCCCACCTACTACATTTGTTCCGTATTCGATCATTTGACCGGCATGAAAAGTACCTTCGCTCCCGGTGAATCCTTGTACAATTATTTTTGAATCTTTATTGACTAAAACGCTCATAGTTGTTTTTTGATTTTTGTGTTACAAAACTAGGTTTTTATATATAAAACCTAAAGGGTTTTTATAAATTATTCGCGAGAAAGGAATCCAGGCTCTCAGGGCTGTCATCGGCCTGCTGACTGATCTGGTGCCCCCGGAACATCTTTCCTTCCTTCACCTCCCAAATCGCGATGAAATGGGCCATAGGAAGTTCTTCTTCAGGGTTTTCAAAAGTTTTCACATAATACGTAAATCGAATGGTGACGGTATTATCTTCCCTAAGCAAATGACTAACCTCTGCACGAAGGGAAACAAATGTCCTGGACATTTCCGTAACCATTCCAGACAGCTCTTTGAAGTTAAGCCGGTTAAAACCCGCACTGCTATTCCAAAACAGCATGACATCTGGATGTAAATACTCCTTGAGGGAATTGGGATCCTTGTAGAAATCTGATGTATAAAATTCTTTTACACAATCTTTAGGGTTTAAACTCATATCTCTCAACCTTTTAGTTTCTCCATCAATTTAGGCAATTGTCGTAAAAGCGCCAACTCCTTTAATTTCGACCGGGCTTCCATCGCAGGGTTTCCTGTGTACACCGTGTTCTCCCGGGTAGACTTGGTAATCCCCGCCTGCCCCATCATCACACCACCTTTCCTCACAATAATGCCGCTCCGCATTCCTACCTGGCCCCATATGGTGACCTCATCTTCTATGACCACGCAGCCTGCAATCCCGGTTTGGGATGCTATCAGGCATTTTTCCCCTACTACCGTATCATGACCTATCTGGATAAGGTTATCAAGCTTGGTGCCTTTTCCAATGATCGTATCGCCGGAGACCCCTTTGTCAATAGTGCAATTGGCACCAATCTCCACATGATCCTTTATGACCACCCTTCCGCCGGAGAGTAATTTATCGAAGCCTTCCGGCCTGTTCTTGTAATAAAAAGCGTCAGCCCCCAGGACTGTGCCGGCATGAATAGTGACATGATCCCCGATCACAGTGTTGTCATACACACTCACATTGGAGTGGATCACACAATTCTCACCTATTTTTACATTATTCCCTATAAAGGCATTAGGTTGTATGATCGTATGCTCCCCAATTTCTGCGGAAGCCGATATAGAAGCCGAAGCACTCTCAAAGGGTTTGAAATATTTGGTGAGCTTATTGAAATCCCGAAAAGGATCGTCTGAGATCAGCAATGCCTTCCCCTCAGGGCATTCCACCTTCTTATTGATCAAAATGACCGTGGCAGCTGAATTGAGCGCCTTGTCATAATACTTGGGATGATCAACAAAAACAATATCCCCGGGCGTAACCACATGGATCTCATTCATTCCCAGTACAGGAAAATCAACATCCCCCACATATTCTGCAGAAATAATGGTAGCGATTTGTTCAAGGGTATATTTTTGTGGAAATTTCATCTTTTATAAAATATAAAAAAAGTACCGGGTATTTCCCGGTACTTTCTCCCGTTCTTACTCTTTAATTCGTTCTTTGTAGGTTCCCTTCTCAGTTTCGATCTTGATCTTATCGCCCTCGTTAATGAACAAGGGGACATTTACCTCTGCCCCAGTTTCCACAGTTGCCGGTTTAGTGGCATTGGTCGCGGTATTTCCTTTCACCCCCGGCTCGGTATGGGTCACCTCCAGGATTACGCTGGCAGGCATCTCCACAGAAAGCGGCATATTGTCTTCGGTATTGATCAAAACGGTCACTACCTCTCCTTCTTTAAGGAGCTGCGGAGCATCCAAAACATTTTCTGTAAGCCTGATCTGGGTATAATCCTCTGTGTTCATAAAGTGGTAAAACTCCCCATCGCTATAAAGAAACTGGAATTTATGGGTTTCCACACGTACGTCCTCGATCTTATGACCTGCGGAAAAAGTATTATCCAGAACTTTCCCTGTTGTCACACTTTTAAGCTTGGTGCGTACAAAAGCCGGCCCTTTCCCAGGTTTAACATGTAAAAATTCAATGATCTTGTAAATATCGTGATTGTAACGAATGCACAATCCATTCCTAATGTCGCTTGTATTTGCCATGGTTTATGATTTAATTTGAGTAAGATATCCTTTCATGATCCCTCTCTGAGAATTTTTAATGAATTCCAAAATATCATCTCTTTCCGGGGTAGCTTCCATTTCTGCTTCTATGATCGCCACCGCCTGGGAGTTGTTATAATTCTTTTGATATAGAATACGGTAAATATCCTGAATTTCCCTGATCTTTTCGGTAGAATAACCTCTTCTTCTCAATCCGATGGAATTTACACCCACGTAAGAAAGGGGTTCCCTTCCGGCTTTAACAAATGGTGGCACATCTTTTCTTACCAAAGAACCCCCGGTAACGAAAGCATGGCTGCCTATACTGCAAAACTGCTGTACTGCCGCCATACCGGCCAGCACCACGTAATCCCCCACGTTGATATGGCCCGCCAGGGTACTGTTATTGGAAAAGATACAATTGTCGCCCACCACACAGTCATGGGCAATATGGCAATAAGCCATGATCCAACAGTTTTTACCAATTCGCGTCTTCATCCTGTCTGAAGTCCCACGGTTGATGGTAACACATTCCCGTAT
>JBEPWW010000284.1:0-3617 GCA_041642215.1 Salinimicrobium sp.
TAAATTCCAAAATGGATGTTTTCGATACAAATCCGTTCCTGGAAAAAATTCTTTACGGTCTTTGCGGATGAGCTTTGCGGTCTTTGCGAGAAACAGACGTTAAACGGGTTGTACCGGAAAAGCAGAAAACCTTCCGCAGTGGGAAGGTTTTCTAATGTGCTCGTTGGCCATTGAACAGGCTTCAGAATTCAATACCTCTCTTCTTCATTTCCTCTGCCAGTTTTCCTTCGATCTTACGGCTGCCGCAATTTTTTGCGTGTTCCAAATGCCAGGCGATCCTTTTATCCATGGTGGGATTTTTGGGCATCTTATGTGAGGCGTGCCATTCTTTGTTGACCTTTCCTTCCATGGATCAGGTTTTTCTTGAGGAGATAACAACTGAAAAGCTAATTTTTATGGGTACTTATCTTTTCCAGCATTTTCTTTCCGTTCTCGTTTTCGGGATTCATCTCTATGGACTTTTCGTAGTTCGCTATAGCTTTCTCCCTTTGCCCATCTTCCATATATCCTTCTCCCAGGCTGTCATAGGTATTCCAGGAATCGGGAAATTCGGTCACGTTGATCTTAAATACCTCAATGGCCTCTTTGGTTTTTCCGGTTCGAAGCAGCTGGTACCCCACCTGGTTCATTTCGGGTTCCATGAGGGCATAAGTATCATCGGTTTTTAATTCTTCATACTTTTTGATCCCTGCATCCACGCCTTCTTCCTCAAAAACGGGGAGGACCTCCATGGCCAGAGATCTTTTTGGCATCTCAGCTCCTTTGCCGTGCAGGATATTGTTTATGCCCACTGCCATGTCCCTGAGCCTGGTGCCCCCGGTATTGTTCAGCAGTACCACCAGGTCATCCTCTTCAGGAAAGCGAACGATCAGGGTGTTAAAGCCATTGATCCCGCCACCATGTGCGACGATGGGGACACTGTTTGTGGATTGTCCAACAGGCATATTTGCTATCGCCCAGCCATAGCCGTATTGTGCGTCTCCATCGGGAATTTGGGGAGAGAACATCAGTTTTTTGGAGGCTTCGGAAAGTATCTCATCTTTTTTCAGCGCCCGGTCCCATTTGTAAAGGTCTTCTGCCGTAGAATATAAGGATCCTGCAGCGTAGGGGATAGACATATCGAGGTAAGGGGCGTTTATATAATTATTGCCGCGCTTTTCATAGCCGGCGGCCCTGTTCTTCAGGATGGTTTCATGATGATCATAACCGGTGTTTTTCATGTTCAGGGGATCGAGAATCCGCTCCTGTAATACCTGTTCATAGGATTTGCCGGTGACTTCCTCGATAATATGCCCCAGCAGGAAATACCCGGAATTATTATAGGCAAAACGCTCCCCCGGACTGAACTGCAGCGTGGAGTCGGCAAAGGTTTTTACAAATTCCTTTGGGCTGGCAGGATCCCTGCTTTTCTCCTGAAAAAACCCGGGAAAGGAAGTGTAGCTGGGAATGCCCGAGCTGTGGGTGAGCAGGTGGTGAATGTTCACCACATCGGCCGCGGGTCCTTCGTAATCGGGCAGGTAGGCGGAAATGGGCTTATCCAGCTCCAGTTTTCCCTCCTCGACCAGCTGCAGGATCAAAGCTGCCGTGAATTGTTTGGTAATTGAGCCTATGCGGTGTTTAGTATCGGGCCGGTTGGGAATGTCGTGTTCCATGTTAGCCATACCAAAACCATCGGCGAACACTACCTCCCCGTCACTGGCCACCAGGACCGAGCCATTGAATTGACCATATTCGTGGTACCTGGTCAGCAGGTCTTCGATCTCTTGTGGAATGTTCTGGGCGAAGAGGACCCCGGTGCTGAGAAACAGAATAGCTGCCAGTAAGCCGCTTTTCTGAAGAGTTTGAATTACTTTTTTCATCTGTTATTAAACGATTAATGGGTTACTTGAGGATACGATCTGGGAGGGAGGTTCTAAGTTAATTTAAATTTTTAATATTCAGTTCATTGGAGAATGGTTAATTGGGGACTGGTCAATTGGAAATTTTTCAATGAAAATGATCAATAAATAATGAAGGTTATGCTTCGCGGTCTTTGCGTGAAACTTTTTTGGCAGGCGGGTTCGAAATGACATGGCCTGAATCCTCTCCTGTAAAAAATACCGGCGAATATTCCTGAACGGCTTCAGGATCTTTCCGAAGAAAATACCCTGCTCATTTACAGGAAATTATCCGTAAATTGAGTAAATTAATGCTGCTTTCGGAGGTCGCCGAAAATCCAAAGAGTAGGCATGATTCAAACCTTACTGCAATGAAAGATTATCACGAACCCACAGAAGAACTGGATGAAGAAACACGATCCAGAACCAGGGCCCTCAATAGCCTAAAAGAGGAGATCGAGGCGGTGGACTGGTACAATCAACGTATAGATGTGGAAGTGGATGACTCCCTAAGGAAGATCCTCAAGCACAATATGGAGGAGGAGATGGAGCACGCCTGCATGACCCTGGAATGGCTTCGAAGGAATATGGACGGCTGGGATGAACAGCTAAAAACCTACCTTTTCACCGAAGGGGAGATAGGGGATTGATCTATGGCTATTCGCTATCGGCAGAAGCTATTTTATCCTGTTTGGGAAGAAAACGTATTTCCCTGATCTCTGTCGCGATCCCGTTGACGTAGGCCGTGATCATTTTATGCACCCGGGCCAGGTAAGCGCCTTCGAATCCCCGGATATCATAGTAGCCTATATGCTCGTTGTAATAGGTGAGGTAAGGCCCGGCCAGGGGCAGGTATGACCAGTGCCATTTTTCTTCGGCATAACCGGTCCTTCCGGCTTCCTTGGAATCATAAACCTGGTAGAACCCGAACCGGGGAGCATTCTTTACCAGCCATTCATATTCCTTTTTGCCTTTGCCCGCTTCAAAATAGTCGTTTTCGAGGTGGTTCAGGTCAATATCGGTACCCCAGTGGTGCCGGGAAGTAGCGGGCATGGAACTAAACTCCAGGATTCTGGAGGTGCGGCTGCGTGGGTCCAGGTGCACATGACTTTTCCATTTTCGTTCCCATATGGCCTTCTGCTGGTCAAAATTTCGCGCTCCGGACAGGATGCGCAGGCTAATGCCGTCTGCGTTGGCTGCTTCAAACATCTCCACAAAGGCTGAATAAGTCTCCTTGTGAAGGTAAGTGGGCCTGGAGGCGTAAGGGGAGGCTACCTGGATGAACCGCTCATCCTGGTCGTATTGTATTTTCCCCAGGAGCAGGTCCCTGGAAAGACCTTCGGGAAACTGGGATTGGGAATACAGGCTGAGGGTGGAAAGCAGCAACAGGGGGAGCAGGTATAGGGTCTTCATAGTGGGCGGTTAAGTTCTCTGCGCGCACCCTGCCATGGGATAGCAGCTGCAGCAGGTAATACACTGTTAAACAACTCTTAAATCACCAGAGCAAAGTCTTAAAATTTTGTGAAGATTCAAAATCCGTTGCAGCTTTTTTTTCATAAAAAAGCACTGTGCATTTACCGGTTTTTAAGCTGCAATGAATGGGTTCGGAAAATGGGTTTTAGAGAAAGCTTCTGCGGGAAACAGGATCAAAGGCTGAGTAGCAGGAAGAAAAAGATCAGCGCGATACCCAGAGAGATGCCGGCGGGTTTTAGCCAGCCTTTCTTATGATACTCCAGGTCC
>JBEPWW010000285.1:0-3602 GCA_041642215.1 Salinimicrobium sp.
AGCTGCGCACTGCGATAAGCCATCTAAATCTGGAAGCCATGTCCATTTGGGCAATTGGCCCCCCGTCCTTTTCGCCCCGGCATATTTTTTCAAAGGATTCCATATTTCTCTGCAACTGCTCCAGGTCTAAATCTTCTGAGATTATCTTCAGCTTCTGCTCATCGAGGTGATATAATACATCCAGGTATTTTTCCTTTTTGCAAAAAAGCACGACCCCCACGTTGAGAAACTCTTCCCGTTCTACCCGGGGTACCACCCGAATTACCGCATATTCATATAAGTGTTTGTCTTGCATTTTGAGCTTCTTTTGTGAAAATTGCTGAATGTTCAAGTCTTGTTTGCAGGAATTCGATATAGGCCTCTCTGATCTCCTGCGGATTTTCATCTGTTCCCTGCCAGTGCAACCAGTCTTCAGGGATAAGGGAAACAATATCTCTTATGCGATCTTCTGTTAGAATGGCTTTAAATTCCCGGTCAATTTCCTCCAGGAGGGAAGCCTGCGGCAACAGGACGTGGTCTTTGATGAGGCTGAAAGGGCTTTTGGCATGTTTGCCCCTGTTGGTCCAGGAATGATGGAAATAGAATGCGGCCCCATGATCGATCAGCCATAACTCCTTGTTCCAGATAAGCATGTTGGTATTCCTAAAAGTACGGTCGACATTCGTGATGAGGGCATCGAGCCATACGATTTGGGAGGCAAGGCGGGCATCGATAACACTTACCGCAGGATCAAAATTTATAGCCCCCGAAAGAAAATGCAAAGCGAGGTTAAGCCCCTGGCTTCCCTGCAGGAGGTCCTGGATCTCCTCATCTGCTTCGGTCCTTCCAAAAGCCTCATCCAGTTCGGCAAAGACCAGTTCCGGAACCCGCAGACCCAGGGCCTTCGCGATCTGTCCCCCCAGTAATTCAGAGATGAGGGCTTTAACTCCGTGGCCGGCTCCCCTGAATTTTAGAACATATTTAAAATCGTCATCTGCTTCGGCCAGAGCTGGAAGAGAACCACCCTCCCGTAGCGGGGTGATATATCGGGTTACCGTTACAGTTCGTAAATTGGCCGTGTTATTCATTGAAATTTCCCTTCAGAAAAATAATCGTGTATTCGTTCCAGCAAATTTAACATTCCCGCCCTGAAAATGATCAGAAGTGGGCATGAATTTACCAGCCTCTAGAAAAAAGGATCAGGTGATCTTTTGAGCTTTTAGTTCCACTTCATAGGGAAAAGCAAAATCCGCTGCATTCCGTCCCATCAACCATTCCTGCTGATCACCTGCCTTCAAGACCACAGGCATTCGTTTTTTGTTGTTGTGTATCCTGCTCATCAATTCCCCGGCTTCTGTGGTTAGGATGCTATAGGAATATACACTTTCTCCATCAATAGGATTGGTCCAGGTCGAATAGATCCCGGCGAAGGCGAAAATCTCCTCACCGGTTAAAAGATATTTTTGTTTCCTTTTCCCGTTAGGGTCAAGCCATTGCCATTCATAAAAACCATTCGCAATGATAAGACAGCGGTTATCGGCAGCATGACGAAAGGCAGGTTTTTCAGCCATGGTCTCCATACGGGCATTGAGGGTGTTTTTTTTAATATGGTCATTTTTTGCCCAGAAGGGAATGAGGCCCCACTGGAAGAACAGGATCTCTTCGGGGGCAAAGTCGGCTTTTACCGGGGTTTGAGGAAAGGTAAAGCCATTGATCTCCTGCTGCGGGACATAACGCTCGGGTTCTGCGAACTTCGCGCTAATAACCTTCTCTATGTCCTTAAGCCGGGCATTCAGTTTCGTATGGTAACACATTCCTTCTTTTTCTCCTGAATTTAAGGATTTTTAGCATCAGGAGGAAATCCGATCCTCTATTATCCTTTTCGAAGCTGATGCTGTTTATCTCGAGCCAATCCTTAGCAGCATCCTGAACCGGGCTGGCAGCTTGTGTCTTCTGCCTCCTGGATGATGATGGGCTTGGAGGACGGTTTCCCCGGCTTCTTTGCAAAAACCGTAATACTCAAAATGCCAACGGCACCAGATTTAAAAGCTTCTAATTCTTCTGAAGAAAGATATTTTTGAAGTATATCATCGGGGATGACAATGGCTTTTTCTTTCTGAAGACGGATTTCTTCAAATCCAGTCGCGGCTATGTATTCCAGGTATTCCTTCTTTTGTATAGCTCCCGCCACGCATCCCGCGTACATGTCGGCATCCTGCCGGAGAGCCTCCGGAAGATCACCTATCAGAACGATATCTGAGATACTAAAATGTCCGCCTGGTTTTAGTACCCTGTAGATCTCCCTGATCACCCCGGGTTTATCTGGTACGAGGTTGAGCACGCAATTGCTCACGATAACATCTGCAAGGTTGCTGGAGACTGGCATATTATCAATGTCACCTTCCCTGAATTCCACATTGTTGAATCCCATTTTTTCGGCATTCATCCGTGCTTTAGTGATCATTGCAGGAGTAAAGTCGATCCCTATCACCTTCCCCGTTTCTCCCGTTTCATGCCGGGCGATAAAACAGTCATTACCGGCACCAGACCCCAGGTCAATCACGGTTTCCCCCTTTTTGATATGCGTGAATTGGATAGGGAGACCGCAGCCAAGGCCAAGATCTGCTTCTTCGGCATATCCGCCAAGTTCAGAATAATCATCGGTCATAATATTATAGATTTCAGTAGAGCTGCCATCAGATCCACAGCAGGAAGACGGATTGAAAGCTTTCTGCTGCCCTGCAATTTCGCTGTATTTTTCCTGAACAATTTTCTTGAGGTCTTTATCTTTTGCCATTAGTCTGAAATTTGGATATTCTTTTATGCTGTAATACAGAAAAGGTTGTATCGCAATATTGCGATTAAAGAACCGAATTAAAAAAAGAAATCGCTCTTTTAACGCAAAATCCCCTGCAGTTAATTCTGCAGGAGATAGCACTTCTTGTCTGTCTGGCACCTGATCTACTTAAGCAGGCGTTTTTGTTGCTTCAATGCCTGGGTTATGGTCTCAAAAATCTCCCTTTTAAGTTTCTTATATTCCTCCGAATACTTATTTACTGCCCTGAGAAGGGCTTTATGTTCTTCCTTATAAATTCGGGCTTCTCTCGGTTCATCAATATTTTCAATAAGCCGGTACAGGCGTTTGTTGTGATCATTTACCTTTGCTGCTAGCTTTTCCAGCTCCTTTTCAGACCTGGTCATACGCTCTGTCAGATCTTTAGCTCTGGAAAAGAGACTGGACTCGATGATGGGCATGGTATGTTCCTTTAGCATATCTTCAAAAAAACGATGCTCATCTTTAATGAAGTTTAGTTCAGAAGTCCATTGCACGGTAGAATGATGCATTTCTGCCGGACTTTTCCATTCCAGATATCTGAAATTATTTTCTTTTTCCATTTTTCAATGTATTAAATAATGAGTTAGTGCTTTGCTGCGGAAGTTATTTTCCGCGGTTTCAGGTTCCGGTGGGTTTATTTAAAAGCTCTCCCGTATACCTGAACACGCCAAGTTTATACTCCCTGAAATTGTGGAGGTACTCTTCAATGCGCATTCCCAGCTTGACATGCTCTGTGTGATAGAATACGTCACAGCTTATATCTTCACATTCCTTCATCCCTTCCAGA
>JBEPWW010000286.1:0-3593 GCA_041642215.1 Salinimicrobium sp.
CCGGCTCTCGAGCCGGGTTTTTTTGTTGTTCAATACTTCCTATTCAAAATCTGAAGCGGCGACATCTTCATTGATAATGATGTCAGTCACTTCAAAGTTAAGGGTCATGGGACCCATGGACTGGGAGATAGAGAAAGGGAATTGGACTCCCTTAACCTCTTGATAATCGCTATAAGTTATTGGAATGCTCATAACCTGTCCTCCCTGATTCATAGTCTTAATAGTCTGCAGTTTCAGGCCTGAGTCGGTACTGTAATAATTCCTGGTGTCCTCTGTCATTTTAATAACATAAGCATCTTCTCCATTAACAGGTTCAATGCCTTCAAGAGAAATGTTTGTGGCCTGGGTTTCCGGAAAAGGATGTGCTTCAGCTTTAGCTGCAACATTCTGTTCTTCGCTGAAAGGGATCTTTTGTCCTCTGGCTGCCACAAAACCTTCTTTCCCGTTAAATACCTGTTTCTGCATGGTGTTACCTGCAATGGCAATTTCCTGTGAAGATTTCCCGGTTGAAGTCGTCTTGCTTTGTAGTTGCATTTTCTGTCCCTGCATTTCGGCTTCCGCAATGATGTAAACGCTGTTTATGTCATTCACGGCCTGCTCTCCTCCAATCGCTTCAATATACTTTTTAAGGACCTGTTGGGCGGTCATATCCCCTGATGACTTTTTGCTATAGTCAGGTTTACCTGTTGGATTGGCTTTTTTATCAAAGTATTTGACAGGAATAGCTTTTCCTTTATAGGTGAGATTCTCAAGGTTTTCAGCCACTTCGCTTCCTTTTCCAACCACAATGATACGTGCGTTATCTGCCAGGTAGTATTTTCTCGCCACTCTCTGTACATCCTCCACAGTCACATCATTGATCTTTTTGAGGTAAGTTTCATAAAAATCAGCAGGAAGATCGTCGGTTTCAATGTTTAAAGCATATTGAGCCACAGTTGATGGACGTTCCAGGGCTAAAACAAAATCTCCCGTATACTTGGCCTTGGCATTCTCAAGCTCTTCGCTGGAAACTTTTTCATTTCTAATCCTGTGCAGTTCATCAAGAAAAGCAACGACTGCACTGTCAGTCACTGCATTTCGTACACTCGCGCTGGCTACGAATCTTGATATGTATTTATCATCCCCTGTACTGGAATAAGCTCCATAGGTATAACCCTTATCTTCCCTTAGATTAAGAAAAAGCCGGGCTTCGCCACCGCCGCCAAGGATCTTGTTGGCCATTAGGACCGGGAAATAATCGGGATCTCCTTTTTGCAGTTTAATGGTGTTGGTCACCTGAACTTCGCTTTGGACAGCATTTGGGAAATCAACAAAATTCACCTGGGTTTGCGCTACGTTCTTTGGCTCGGGTAGATTTGTTTTGGGCAAACTGCTTTTCTTCCAGTTGCTAAAATGCTGTTTTACCAGTCTTTCCACCTCTGCTGTCTGTACATCACCTACTACCACAAGGTAAGCGTTTTGAGGTACAAAATAGTTTTGATAATGGTTCTTTACATCCTGTAGGTTTGTATTATTGATCGTCTCCTGGGTAGAGAACTCTCCGTAAGGATGGTCTTTACCATATGTCAGGGCTGAACTTAAGCGACGGGCATTTGAGGATACGTCCTTTTCTGAGGATCTCAGGTTCTCCAGGGTTCGTTCCTTTTCTGTTTCAAATTCTTCTTCGGTAAAGTTTGGTTTTAAAGCCCCTTCTGCCATTAATTCCATAACTCTTGGAAAGTACTTTGAGAGCGTATTGGCAGATGCTCCCCTTGAAAAGAAATTAATGCTCGCTCCAAGGTAATCGATCTCCTCATTGAACTGGTCTTTGGGTGTATCCCGGGTCCCTTTACCCAGCATAGAACCCATAAGACCTGTTACGCCTGCTTTATCGTTTTCTGCATGCGGAGGGTTATCCATGGTAAGTGTCATGGAAACACGGGGTAACTTATGATTTTCCACCACCATCACTTTTAACCCATTGTCCAGGGAAAAAGTTTCCGGTTTGTTAAGGTTGATCTTTGGCGCCGGTCCTGCTTCGGGTTGTGTGCTGCGGTCTATTTGCGCCTGCACACCTAGGGAACACAGGAAAAGAACGGCTAATGCTAATATATTGTTTTTCATTGTCTTTGCTTTATAGGTTTCTTATTCTGAATCGTTCTGCGGAAGGTACTCCAGGACCAGGCGTTGATTTGGATTCAGGTATTCGTTAGCTGCCCTCCTGATGTCTTCAGGAGTAATAGACCTGTAAATATCGATTTCCTCATTGATGAGATCGGTATTTCCATAAAGCATTTGGTAAGTTGCAAGGGAGCTCGCAATTCCTGAAATACTGCTGTTGGAATTAACGAACCTGTTCTCCATCTTATTCTGGAGTTTCTCAAATTCCCTTTGAGTGATAAGCTCTGTCTGAAGCTTTTTTATCTCCTCATCTACCTCCTCAATGAGTGTGTTTAGGGAAGTCTCTCCCAGCGGAAGTCCGAAAACCACATACTGGCCGTAATCTTCCTGGGCGATATTAAAAGCGCCTATCTGTAAGGCCTGCTTTTGATCATCAACGAGTTTTTTATAAAGCCTGGAGGACTTTCCGTCAGAAAGGACAGAAGATACCATATCCAGGACATATGCATCACGGTCTTTCATGGAGGGTGTTCTGTAAGCAAGAACAATAGCAGGGATCTGGATGTTGGGATCATGGTAAGTGGCCTCCAGTTGTTCCGTAATGGGTTCCTCTTTAATGTTGATCTTTTCTACGGGAGCTCCTTTTTCGATAGGGCCAAAATAGTCCTGGATCATCCTTTTTGTTTCCTCAATGTCTATATCTCCCGCAACTACAAGAGTAGCGTTATTGGGCACATAATATTTTTCATTAAAAGCTCTAAACTCTTCCAGGGTCGCTGCATCAAGATGCTCCATCGAGCCAATCGTAGACCATCGGTAAGGGTGTTTGCTGTAAAGGTTTTTCTTTACTTCAGCAAGGATATTCCCGTAAGGAGCATTGTCCACTCGCAGTCTCTTTTCTTCCTTTACCACTTCATTTTGTGTATCCACTCCCTGCTGGTCAATGATGGGATGCAGCATTCGCTCAGATTCCATCCACAGTCCCAGTTCCAGGTTGTTGGAAGGGAAGATCTCATAGTAGTATGTTCTGTCATCTGATGTGTTGGCATTGTTCGTGCCTCCATTAGAGGAGACGATCTTGAACCATTCTCCCTTTCCTATGTTCTCGGTTCGTTCAAAAAGCAGATGTTCAAAAAAGTGCGCGAACCCTGTTCTTTCTGGATCTTCATTTTTGGCTCCCACATGGTACATGACTGAGGTGGTCACCACAGGAGCAGAATTGTCTTTATGCAGGATCACGTGCAGGCCGTTATCCAGATCATACTCTGTAAAATCAACCTCTTGTGCGTTCGCGGTTAAGACCAGGAACAGGAAAAAGGCTGTCAGCGATAATTTGTTGATCATTTTTGAAATTTATTTAAGTGATATAGGTTAGTTGTGGGATCAATATTTTTGTTACATATTTTTGGGGGAATAATTTAGTTTTTAAGAAAAAAAGCTTTAAGACCTAGGTATATGCCTAAATTAACATGGTCTTAAGGGGGAAATCCCGA
>JBEPWW010000287.1:0-3582 GCA_041642215.1 Salinimicrobium sp.
ACATATTTTGCCGACTGGGTATCAGTCTTTCCGAAGTCGAAAACAGCAACCTGTTTATCCCGGATATCGTACAGGAATAATCCACCGTCACAGGCAACCAGCAAATATTGTTCTGTACGATAAAAAGCTCTTACCTGTCCATCGACCTTAAGCTCCACCTCATTTTCAAAAGATTCTTCATCCAGTGGATCTGTTTTGTAAACATTTCCGTCAGAATCCCCTACCCACATTTCCCCGTATTGACTAATGAACAGGGCTGTTACCTCTTTATCCGGAAAAAAATTACATTGCTTATAAGTATGGTCTTTTGAGGGTTTCAACCTGTGCAATCCTGAGGAATTGGATCCCACCCATATATTCTCCTCTTCATCTATTCCCAGGGCCATGATACTTTCGGTCATGTTCTTCTCCTGTCCTAATGGAACCCTTTTGATAATGTCCTGATTACTGTCATAATAATTGAGCCCGTTTCCGTTTGTTCCTATCCATATTTTTTCATTTTTGTCTTCCAGTAAAATGTTGACAAAATTCCCCGACAGGGTCAATGAATCTGTGTGACTGTATTTGTAGTGTTTAAAATCCTTGCCGTCAAAACGGTTTAACCCGTCAGCGGTGGCAATCCATAGAAATCCATGGTAATCCTGCAAAAGATCATTTACCGACACCTGTGAAAGTCCGTCTTCGAGCGAAAAACTCTTGATCCTGAATTCCTGATCCTGGGCATAAATGGGATAGGAAAATAACATAAGAAGGAAGAATGATAAAACAGCACAACAACTCCGGACTAATCTGTAAATCCCGGAGGTGTTATTACCTGTATTCATCCCGTTTATTTTTATAGTAGCAGAGAGACCAATTAAGGAATATGTAATATAATGATTTTAAGTATGTTGCATATTATTTTGATGTTCCTGGTTTACGATTTTGGGGAATTACAGATACTTCAAAAGAAGAGATAAACAAGAGGTGAAAAGAAGGAAAATAGCAGCAGTTATGTCATTTACGAGTTAAATATATCGATCTCATCTATGGAGGATTATAAATGAATTTAGCTCCTCACTCCTCAGGGTATGGTCTGCCGAAATCCTGACCCCGATTTTAGGCTGCTGCAACCTCCTTTCCCAAAATTTCCTGCCCAAAAACAACATCTTTTGTCAGGGTTTTTCCGGAGTCCTGTAAAAAACCTTAATAAAAAATTGGGAGGACTGTAACTTTTAAGTCGTGTCAGGACTTTTATTTTAGTATGCTCTACCCCTGATGCTGACTGCTTGTGAAATGAAAGAGCCATCGGGTCGATGATGTACAGGATGCTTACATGCCGTGTAGCGGATATAAAAGACTGCCCAGGCCTATGAAGAGAAATACCATTTTATTCATCGCAGGCTTTGTTTTCTTATGGAACTCCGGTTTTATAGGAGCTGAGTACGGCCTGCCCTATACGGGCCCCTACACCCTGATATTCTGGAGGTATCTCGCCGTCACCGCATTGCTGGCCTTGTATCTAATGATCAGGAACCGGTTGAAATGGGTAGGCTGGAAGGTGGCTTCGCTGAATATGCTGATAGGTTTTCTGGCACATGGGGTTTGGCTCACCTGCGTTCTCCTGGCCCTGGACAAAGATGTACCGGCGGGGATCGTGGCACTCATTGTGGCTTTGCAGCCCCTGGCCACCGGTGCGGTTTCGGGCTATGTGACCGGGGAAGAAACGGGTTGGTACCAATGGCTGGGATTGATCCTGGGATTCATAGGGGTGGTGCTGACGGTGGCCTTTCGGATAGATTTTAGCAGTTCAGCCTCAGTCTTCGGGTATCTCATTCCTTTAGCATCGGTTATAGCGATCACCATTGCTACTGTGATCCAGCGAAAAATGGAGATCAATAAAAAGGAAACGAGATTACCCCTGGACCAGACCCTTTTTTATCAGAGTTTTGCCACCATGCTGGCTTTGGCTTTGCCCGCTGTTCTTGTGGAAGATCTGGATACCCAATGGGTGCCTGAATTCATGTATGCCATGGTCTGGCTGATCCTGGCGGTTTCCCTCGGGGCCTATTACTTGATGTGGCGATTGATCGAACGGCTTGACGCCACCCGGGTTGCCAGTTTGTTTTACCTGGGCCCGCCGGTGACGATGTTCATGGCCTGGCTGGCATTTGGGGATCAGATCAAACCCATGGACGCCGTGGGGATGGCTGTGATTTTCGCCGGGATCCTGTTAACTCAGAAAAAGTTGGATTAGTCGATAGTTCGTAGTTGATAGAAGTTAGGTTTAGTGGTCATCACAAATCGGGAGAGTAGCGTAATTAAAGCAGTTGAAAACAGGAACTGGTTAATCAGGGATGGATCCTTTTTGTTAACCTGTCTCCGAACTATTAACTATGAACTAAACTACCGTCTAAAGAGATTCTTCGCTTCACTGCGTTTCGCTCTGAATGACAGGATCTCCGAATTTCGAACTATCGACTCCGAACTAGATTAAAAGCTTACTCACAGGTGCTAAGCATCCTGAACGTGCCATCTTCGTTTCGGGTCATTTCATAGCCGTTGTCGAGCATATAACTAAAATCAGATCTTCCGTGGAGGTGCCACAGCAGGTAACCGTATTCACAGCTGCTGGGCAGGTTTCCCGCCCGGTATTCCCGCTCCAGGAGAGGGATCATTCTGTCTTTGAAGTTAAAAGGCGTGTGCCCCAGCAGGACCAGCGGATTGAAATCGATCTCCTGCTCACTGAACTGCCGGAGCCTTTTTCCCGACGGATAGCCGTAGGTCTCGATGATCTCCATCATGCGCGCTGCCTTCAGGGAATCCAGCGGACTAATGAACCGGCTCCAGATCCTGTCTTTTACGGGTTTGGGTAGCTGCAGGGAGATTTCGGCATGCTTGGTGGCTTCTGCGGAAAGATTTTCAATGCTGTCTGTTACCCGCTTTTCAAAACTGCCATAATCCAGGTATTTACGGGTGCGCTGGTCCACCTGGTACATAAAGCGCATTTCCTCAATTAACTGTTCTGCATCCCGGGCCAGCAGGGAATCTTTTTCGGCCTGGGCCATCAGCTGGAAAGAGACCAGGAGCAGGAGAAAGGGCAGGAATGTTTTCATGTTTTTCGGGAGTCGTTTAGTTATGAAAGTGGCTTATGGCTCACCATCAGGTAAAAACCTTATACGGTTTCAAATCTTATTATTTTTAGTTTAATCTGTACAGTTTTTTAGGAATCAGGTGATCAGATCAAATAAGATCCGGCCAATTACGGCGACCAGAAAAATACATATAAGGCCAATCAGAATGATCCCGAAACTACCGATAATTAATTTTGCGCCTGCATTGAAATACCTGCCGTCATAGTTTTCTTTCAGCACCTTTTTTATTTTTTCCTTTCTGCGATATCTTAACCTTAAATAAATTCACCCAATAGGATAACACAGAACACTTGATGGGGGAAGTTCATAAGAACAGCAATTTAGTTTTTTTTCTTTTTTTGTCTTGGTAACGTCTCGAATAACGCAAGTTGCGGCTTGGGAACTCGAATTTGTCAGTTAAAGACTTAATTTTAAAGTTAGTCAAAAATGTCATTTTTGGAAGGAATCC
>JBEPWW010000288.1:0-3546 GCA_041642215.1 Salinimicrobium sp.
CACCCGATTAAAGGCGGTACCGATAATGATCCCAACGGCCATATCCATCATATTGCCCTTGACGGCAAATTCCTTAAATTCTTTGAACAGGTGCAATGCCATTATTCTTCAAATAATTTTATCTGTGATTCTTCATTTTTGGAAAGCTTCTTATCCAGCTTTGTTTCCGAAAAATCAGGCAAAGTTTTTCCTTCTGCCAGTCCTGGTTTATTTTCCAGCGCCTCCTCGCCTACCACTTCCATGTCTTCGGGAGCCGTTTCTTCAGGGGCAACATAAGGCCTGGGATCCTGCAAATTTATCTGTTTTACTTTTTCTGTAGTCAACTGGTTCCCAAGCGCCTTGATCCCTTTCACCGTAATGAATTCTTCAAGCTCTATAACTTCATTCGGTTTCTGGTCTTTACCCCTTACTTTCGAGTATGCGATTTCGGCAACAGGAAGATAATCTGTTGAAACGATTTCGAGATACGATTTAGGGTGATCTCCTATAAAGTTCTCTTCCTTATCTTCATTTTCAATAAGAAAACGCTTAACGTAGAATTTCTCTTTTTCTGCTTCCCAATAAATAACGGAGATCGGTTTTTTGGGTACCCATTTTTCCAGAACAACCATATCTTCATCAAAACGTGTGGTGAGTTCAGGTTTGATGGTTTTGGCAACTCCGCTGCCCGTTATGATCAGCAGGCGATCCTCTCCCCGGAATTCTCCCAGCAATTCTCCCCTGTCATCGACATTCAGTCTTTTCACGGTTTCATCAAACCAGATCCTGCGCGGTTTTAACGTGGATACTCCTTCTTCCTTCAACTCAATTCGCTTGACCGGATATTTAGTAACGATGTTACCTTTTACGCCCCGTCCCTTAATGGCCATATCGGCGAAGTCCACTTCGAACTTCAACTTTTTGATACTGCCTACCTGGCGCAGGAAAACGCTTGCCACCTCTGCCTCTCCGTTCGGATTAGCTGAAAAATACAGGATCTCAGATCCTTTTTTACCCTGGGTAATATCATATTCTCTGTCCCGGGTTACAGATGTCACTGCAAAACGTTTGATATAGGAAGCACCTCCTTTCCCGTCCTTATAGATGAGATTGTAGATGGTGCGCTTGTCCTTTTTCTTAAATATGGCGACATGAATAATATCCTTGCCGATAAATGTTTTTGAATCTACCCTGGTGACCATCATTTTACCTTCTTTGGTAAAACAGATCACATCATCAATATCAGAGCAATCGGTAACATATTCATCTTTCTTTAAGGCCGTCCCCACAAATCCTTCTTTGCGGTTGACGTATAGCTTGGTATTTCGTATCACTACTTTAGTAGCCTCGATATCTTCGAACAGGCGAAGTTCGGTTTTTCTTTCCCTTCCGGTACCATATTCTTTTTTAAGCCTTGTAAAATAAGCCACTGCATATTCAATCAAATGATCCAGGTGGTGTTTGATCTGTGCGATCTCATCTTCCAGGGCTTCAATCTTTTGCTGTGCCTTATCTAAATCAAATTTTGAGATCCGCTTGATCCTAATTTCTGTGAGCCTTACAATATCCTCTTCGGTCACCGCCCTCTTTAAGTGAGTAATATGTGGCTTTAAACCGGTGTCGATCGCTTTAATGACTCCTTCCCAGGACTCCTCCTCTTCAATGTCACGGTAAATACGTTTTTCTATAAATATTCGCTCAAGAGATGAGAAATGCCATTGTTCCTGGAACTCATCCAGTTTAATTTCAAGCTCCTGCTTTAGAAGGCTTAACGTATGATCTGTGGATCGTCGAAGGATCTCAGAAACACCCAGGAAAGCAGGTTTGTTGTCTATAATAATACAGCTGAGAGGGGAAATGGATACCTCACAATTGGTAAAGGCATATAAGGCATCAATTGTTTTATCGGGGGAAATATTACCCGGCAAGTGAATAAGAATCTCCACCTCACTTGAAGTATTGTCTTCGATCTTCTTGATCTTGATCTTTCCTTTGTCATTGGCCTTAAGGATCGAGTCAATTAAAGTAGAGGTATTGGTGCTGTATGGTATTTCTGTTATGACCAGGGTGTTTTTATCCAGCTGGGAAACTTTAGCACGCACCCGTACTCTCCCTCCTCTTTGTCCATCATTGTAATTGGTAATGTCGGCAATCCCCCCGGTAAGGAAATCCGGGTAAAGGGTAAACTTTTTTCCTTTAAGGTGTTTTATACTGGCGTCAATAAGCTCGATAAAATTATGAGGGAGGATCTTGGTACTTAAACCAACGGCGATACCTTCGGCGCCCTGGGCAAGCAAAAGCGGAAACATTACGGGAAGGTTCACCGGCTCCTTTTTTCTTCCGTCATAAGAAAGTTGCCATTCTGTGATCTTGGGATTAAAAACCACATCCAGAGCGAATTTCGACAGTCGCGCCTCAATATACCGTGCAGCAGCAGAACCATCTCCGGTTAAGATATTCCCCCAGTTCCCCTGTGTATCGATCAACAGGTCCTTTTGGCCTACCTGCACCATGGCATCCCCAATACTGGCATCCCCGTGCGGATGATACTGCATGGTATGTCCAACAATATTCGCTACCTTATTGTACCGCCCGTCATCCAGGTCTTTCATGGAGTGCATGATCCTTCGCTGTACGGGTTTGAAACCATCTTCCAATGCCGGCACTGCTCTTTCGAGAATCACATAGGATGCATAATCCAGGAACCAGTCCTTGTACATACCTGTCACACGGGTAATTCCCGCCTCATTGAGGTTTGCCTGTTCCTGTTCTTGCTCAAATTGTTCTTCTCCGGAACCGTTTTGATTATCTATATCCATTTAAGCCTGTGATTTATTTTTATCTGCTACTTTCCTGAGCGATGTCTTAAGCGATCTTCTTTTTTTACCGCTAAGAAAAGTTATATTGTACTTGTAATGCCTGTATCCTCTTTTATTACTGGAAATTATAAAAATATGCAGCCTCTTATAAAAGAAATAATTCTCTATTTTAAAATCCAGTAATTTTGATTTTGGAACTTCTGTACGCTGTTCCCGGTATCGCAGAAATTGCGAAATAAATAACCCGTTGCTTTTGAAGTTCAGGGTCTCCCCATCACTGTCAAATTCAAACGACCTGCCCACAATGTAAATATAAATCCCAATGACCAGGGCAACCAGGTTAGGGATAAGGCTGCTGTAGTTAAAAGGAGTGTCATCATACTTCAATTCTATCGAGGCAAATGCATTGGTAATAAATACCGCTACCACGACAATATAGATGGATGGGATTACGCTGGTCTCCTTTTTATTTGTGAACCTCATTTACTCCTCTATCAAATCCAATTCAACTTTAAGATTATCAATAATAAATTCCTGCCGGTCGGGGGTATTCTTTCCCATATAGAAATTCAGCAACTCCTCAATTGACATATCCTTGTCCAGCATCACAGGATCCAGCCTGATGTCGTCGCCTATAAAATGTTTGAATTCATCTGGAGAGATCTCCCCTAGTCCCTTAAATCGGGTGATCTCAGCCTTACCTGATAGTTTTCCTACCGCCTGTTGCCTTTCATATTCACTGTAACAA
>JBEPWW010000289.1:0-3518 GCA_041642215.1 Salinimicrobium sp.
AACGTATACCCCCTCTTCTCCTTTAAGGCAATCCTCAAGGTAGCAGGCCTCTCTGTTCACCTGCCCGTTGAGGCGATTCTTTCTTTCGGTGTCAATAGCATTGTCATACAATGCTTTATAACTTGTTATGCTCCATACATCTACAGATATCTGATATTGATCTTCGAGAAGTTCTGCTGCCTTTAAGACTTCCTGCATGATAGCCCCGCTTCCAAAAAGATGGGCCTTTTTGTCTGGTTCATTTGTGGAAGATCTCTTAAATCTGTACATGCCTTTAAGGATACCTTCTTCAGAATCCTGTGGCATTTTGGGCATGGGATACGTGTCATTACCCACTGTGATATAGTAAAAGATATCTTTCTTCTTCACATACATCTCTTCTATGCCATGTCGTACGATCACTGCCAGTTCATAGGCGAAAGCCGGGTCGTAGGCTCTTAAGTTTGGAAAAGCATAGGCATAAATATGGCTTTGGCCATCCTGGTGCTGCAGCCCTTCTCCCGGGATACTGGTACGACCGGAAATTCCGCCAATCATAAAACCTTTTACACCGGCATCTGCAGCGGCCCAGATGAGATCTCCGGTACGCTGAAAGCCAAACATGGAATAGAAGAAGTAAAAGGGGATCATATTGATCCCATGCGACAGGTATGCGGTTCCTGCGGCAATAAAATTCCCCATACACCCGGCTTCGGTAATGCCTTCTTCCATAATGACACCATCCTGTGCTTCTTTGTAGTACAGCAGGCTTTCCTGGTCTACGGGTTCATATTTCTGCCCTTCAGCAGCGTAGATCCCAACCTGGCTGAAGAGGGATTCCATACCAAAGGTTCGTGATTCATCGGGAATGATAGGAACCACTAATTTGCTGAAGTTCTTATCTTTTAATAACCTGCCCAGGATCTTCACCATCACCATGGTGGTTGCAACTTCATCCTCCCCTGATCCCTCCAGGAATGTCTCGAACACCGAATCGTCAGGTTTTTCCAGGGGCTGACTCCGGTCTTCCCGGCTGGGAATGAACCCACCGAGGTCCTGTCTTTTTTGACGCAGGTATTTTATGTCCTCACTGTCTTCATCGGGCTTTAGAAAAGGGATCTCTTCCAGGTCTTCATCAGAAACTGGAACATTGAAATGGTCCCTGAAATGTTTCAGGTAGTCTTTTTCCAGGACCTTTGTTTGATGGGATACATTACTGGCTTCCCCGCCTCCTCCCTGGCCATACCCTTTGATGGTCTGGGCCAGGATGACCGTGGGCTGCCCCTGGTGTTCGACAGCTGCTTTATAGGCGTTGAAAACCTTTACGGGATCATGCCCGCCCCGCTTTAGGTTTTTGAGCTCGGAATCTGAATAACTGCTTACCAGCTCCTGTAAGTCCTTATCTTTCCCGAACAATTCATCTCTAAGATAAGCCCCGTCTTCATAAGTGAATTTTTGGAACTGCCCGTCCGGGAGCTCGTTCAGCATGGAGACGAGCTTCCCTGTGCTATCTTTCTCCAGTAGGGGATCCCATTCTTTTCCCCATAATACTTTGATCACATTCCATCCCGCGCCATTAAAAAGGCTTTCCAGTTCCTGAATAATTTTTGCGTTGCCCCGAACCGGACCGTCCAGGCGCTGCAAATTACAGTCGATCACAAAGATGAGGTTGTCCAGCTTATCCCTCGCTGCGACATTTAGTGCCCCCCGGGCTTCGGGTTCATCCATTTCACCATCTCCTACAAAAGCCCAGACTTTCTTGTTGTTTTCGGGAATGAGGTCTCTCTGGTGGAGATATTTGTTGAACCTGGCCTGATAAATGGCGGTCAATGGCCCGAGCCCCATGGATACTGTGGGGAATCTCCAGAAATTGGGCATAAGGTGAGGGTGTGGGTAAGAAGTGAGTCCTTTTTTGGACTTGATCTCTCTTCTGAAATTATCCAGGTTCTCTTCTGTGAGCCGGCCCTCAAGAAAAGCCCTGGCATAAATCCCGGGAGAGGCATGCCCCTGAAAATATACCATATCTGCCTCCCCGTCTTCATGGACCCTGAAAAAATGGTTAAATCCCACTTCCCAGAGATTGGCCATGGATCCATAGGTGGAAATATGTCCCCCAATACCTTTCTCCTTTTTGTTGGCCCTTACTACCATAGCCATTGCATTCCATCGTATATAGGCGGTAAGGCGGTTCTCTATTTCGAGGTTTCCGGGATAAGCCTCCTCCTGGCCGGGAGGAATGGTGTTGATGTAAGGAGTATTCAGTGGAAGTGAAGGGGAAATACCATGCTTCCGGGCTTCATCCCGCAGTAAAATAAGTAGCTCCCGGACCCGTTCAGGTGATTCATGTTTTAATACCCAGCGTAGGGACTCCAGCCATTCTCTATTCTCAAATTGATCTTCAGATCCACTTTTTTTATCCATAGTTCTGGGATTTTTTTACACTTTCAGAAGATTATACCTCCGGCTCTTTTACGACCAACCTATTATTAAATCTGTTCCCTTCAAAATAATCATTAATTATGCGGTGCTCAAATCATTAACATAAGATTAAAAGGTCGGGAACGGGCGCAGAATAAGTACTTAAAAAGGGTTTTTATTGTCGCTTCCAAAAATTAGGACAAAAGGAGCGGTTTGTTTGGAGGGATAAGTGAGGAGAACAGAAGGTTAATCTGGTGGTAATAAGATCGCCTAATGCCGCTAACTGCTTCAGGGTAAATTTCCAATCAAAATTTCCTTATTTTTACCAATTACAATAAAAACAGAACATTTAAGTTATCCCTGTTACTAAACAAGTTGTTGATTTGAAAGCATTTCCCAAAGGCCTTTTATTGGTTCTGATCGTGACGGCCATTGCCGGCTGTTCCAGGAAAAAGAATACCTTTTTGAACCGGAACTGGCATGCTGTTACAGCCGAATACAACACGCTCTATAACGGGAACCTGGCGCTGGACCTGGGAAAACAGGAACTGCAACAGGATTATCTTGACAATTACTGGGAGATCCTTCCCGTGGAACGCCTGCAGGTAAGGGAGGAAGTGATGCTACCGGGAAATTCCAAAAATCCCAATTTTAAAGTGGCTGAAGAAAAGGCGGTAAAAGCTATTCAAAGGCACTCCATGCTCCTGGACGGGCAGGAGAAAAATCCCCAGATGGATGAGGCATATCTTTTACTTGGGAAAGCCAGGTACTTTGATAACCGCTTTGTGCCGGCACTGGAAGCCTTTAATTACGTACTCCATAAATACCCGCTGAGCGATAAGATCACCCAGGCCCAGATATGGAGGGAAAAAACGCATATGAGGCTGGAGTTCAATGAACTCTCTGTACGCAACCTTAAAAGGATCCTGGGACAGGAAAGACTGGAAGAGCAGGAGATCGCAGATGCTTCTGCCGTACTGGCCCAGGCATATCTCAATCTCTCTGCTAAAGACAGTGCCCTGACGGCAATTAAGACGGCGGCCAAACTAACCGGAAATAGAGAAGAACAGGGACGTTACCTGTATATCAAGGGGCAGCTCTATAATGAGCTTGGATTTCGG
>JBEPWW010000290.1:0-3507 GCA_041642215.1 Salinimicrobium sp.
ACGCCGCTGGAAGGGAAAGCAGTATGTGTGGAAACGGTGGCAGATGTATTGTGGCTTTTGCCAAATTCCTGGGGGTCATATCAAATAAGACGTTGTTTACAGCCATTGATGGCCGTCATGAGGCCATTGTTAGAGATGGACATATAGCATTAAAGATGACAGACGTGGAAAGGGTAAAAGAAACGGAGCTGGCGGTTTTTCTGAATACCGGCTCTCCACATCATATTGTATTTACTGAAGATGTTGAGGGGCTTGATCTAAAAAAGATTGGGGCAGAGATCCGTTATTCAGACACGTATCGGGATATAGGGGGGGCCAACGTGAATTTCGTGGAGCCCAGTATTTCCGGCTATAAAGTAAGGACCTATGAGCGTGGAGTGGAGGACGAGACTTTATCCTGCGGTACGGGTGTGACCGCCGTGGCTATAGCAGCTTATTACACCGGAAGGATCAGCAAGCCGGCAGTAAAGCTGTTTACACCGGGAGGAGAGCTCTCGGTTTCTTTCAAGCAGGATGGGGCAGGATTTAGTGATATTTGGCTGGAGGGACCAGCAGAACAGGTGTTCAAAGGGGAGATCCCATGCTGACACTGGAGGGAAATACCGTAAATTTGCGTGCTCTTGAGCCCGAAGACCTGGAATTCTTATTTACAATTGAGAATGATGAGGCTTTCTGGGAAGTAAGCGCCACCAGTACGCCTTTTTCGCGTTATGTACTTCGACAATATCTTGAAAACGCCCATAAGGATATTTATGAAGTGAAGCAGTTAAGGCTGGTGATCTGCAAAAAAGATGGTACCCCGCTTGGGTTGATCGATATATTTGATTTTGAGCCAAAACACCGGCGTGCAGCGATTGGGATCGTGATTAGCAGTAAGGATGACAGGGAGAAAGGTTTTGCCTCTGAAGCCTTGAGGCTGGTATGCGACTATTGCTTCAGGAGGCTGGATTTTCATCAGGTGTATGCCCATGTTGGCACAGATAATGTTCCAAGCAGGTTGTTATTCGAAAAAGCAGGTTTTGTTCGGGCAGGAATAAAAAAAGACTGGAATTTTATAGATGGAAAGTTCAGGGATGAACTTCTTTACCAATTGATACAAGATGTATATTAAGAGAATTATATTGATTATTGCCGTACTTGGGCTAATAGGACTTTCTGTTTTTTCCTTTTATATCTACCAGGCGATCTTTGCAGCCAACACGGCTTTTAGTGAAGATAAGGTTAGCGTGTATGTACCCACAAATGCGTCTTACCATCAAGTGCGGGAGCAAGTGGAACCGTTGGTCAAAGATATGGAGAATTTCGACCTGGTTGCCCAGAAAAAGGGTTATGTTTCCAATGTAAAACCGGGAAGGTTTGTCATTGAAAAAGGAATGAACAACAACGAGTTGATCAATGCCTTAAGGACCCGTAATCTTCCTATTTCGGTAAGCTTTAACAACCAGGAGCGGCTTGAAAACCTGGCGGGTCGTATAGCAGCCCAACTGGAGGCAGACAGTCTTGAGCTGGTACAGGTTATGAAAGATCCCGAATTTTTGAAAGCCAATAACTTCAATGAATATAATGCCCTTTCGCTGTATATCCCCAACCGCTATGAATTTTACTGGAATACTTCTGCTGAAGAATTTCGGGATCGTATGCAGACAGAATATGGAAAGTTCTGGACCGAGCAGAGACTGCGGAGGGCTGAAGAAATAGGGCTCACTCCTCATGAGGTAATGGTAGTGGCTTCTATTGTGCAAAAGGAAACAGCTAAGGTGGATGAAAGGCCGAAGGTGGCCGGGGTCTATATGAACCGGATCAAAAACGGCTGGAAACTGGACGCTGATCCTACTGTAATCTATGCGTTAAAGGACCGTTTGGAAAATTTCGATACGATCATTAAAAGGGTCCTGTATAAAGATCTTAAGTTGGATTCCCCATATAACACGTATATGTACAGAGAGCTGCCCCCCGGGCCTATCACAATGCCTGATATTACTTCCATTGATGCCGTGCTTAATTATGAGGATCACAATTACTTCTACTTTGTGGCAGATGTAGAGAATTTCGGGTACCATAAATTTGCCAGGACCCTCGCTCAGCATAATGCCAATAAAAGGGCTTATGTGAACTGGATCAATAAGAAAAAAATCAACCGCTAATATTTTCCGCAAGGGTTTTCCATCGAACTGTCTTTTCCTGTTTCCTACTTTGGCACGTTCTGTGCTTGTAGGTGTAAGCCATGTTAGAATTGCTTTAAGAAATGTTTAACATGCTGATTGTAAGATTTTTAAAAATAGTCTTACCTTTGCCAGCCGAATTGGGATAAATTGTAGGATTTTTCCCAGTAAAACTAAACAGGATGAAAAAGAAAATTGTCAGATTTTCGATGTTACCAATCTTAGCAGCTTCGATTTTTTACAGCTTTAATACCCGTAAAGCTATTGAGCTGGATGAGCGGATTGCATCACGGTATACTACAGGAGATACGGAGTATATTTATTCCGTTCCCGTAGCTTCAGAAATTTCTGAAGATGGCGGCGAGGACCGTTATTACCCGGAATTAGGGAAATCTTACCTTGCTTTTAGAGAAGCTGTCGGGTTTGCCGAATCGGGTGGGGATTATAAAGTGATCAATGAATTCGGGTACATGGGCAAGTATCAATTTGGCCGTGCGACACTCGAAATGATCGGAATAAAGGACACCAAGCTTTTTCTAAATACGCCCGATCTGCAGGAATCTGCCTTTTATGCGAACGCTTCGCGTAACAAATGGATCCTGATCAGGGATATACAACGTTTTGAAAATAAAATCATAAATGGTGTTAAAATTACAGAGTCGGGAATCCTGGCCGCTGCGCATCTTGCAGGACCGGGAAATGTGAAGAAATTTCTTCGTAGTGGAGGCGAGCAAACCTTTAATGACGGCTTTGGTACCTCAATAAAATATTACTTCAAAAAGTTTCAGGGATATGATACTTCCTATATACAGCCTGAGCGATTGGCCAAGGCCCGTATCTAGATCTCTTTTTGCAGAATGAATATCGTGGGCCTTTTATGAAGGTCCACTTTTGTTTTGAACCATTCCGAAGCGGGTTTAGTCGCGATGAACTCGGTCTTTAAGGTGAGATCGCAGGCGACACAAACGCTGGTCGCAGGATGCAGAAACTGTATGAGGTCCTGCAGCATTTTGTTGTTTCGATAAGGGGTTTCGATAAAGATCTGGGCCTGATCCTTTTCCAGGGAAAGTCTTTCCAGAGATTTTATCTCATTCTTTCGGGCAGATTTGTCTATGGGAAGATAACCGTTAAAAGCGAAATTCTGGCCATTCATGCCCGAACCCATCATGGCCAGAAGGATGGAGGAGGGGCCAACCATGGGTACCACCTTTATGCCTTCACGATGGGCGATCTTAACCACTTCTGCACCGGGGTCTGCCACTCCGGGGCATCCGGCTTCGCTTAACAACCCCATATCCTTACCTTCTTTACAGGCTTGAAGAACCCCGGGGATATCGGCAGGAGA
>JBEPWW010000291.1:0-3457 GCA_041642215.1 Salinimicrobium sp.
CCAGTATTTATACCATTTATCTTCAACTTCTTGAGCTATGTATTTCGATGCTACAGACATACTTTGGTGCGGTTTTTGGAATATCCTGCAAAAGTAAATATAACTTCAGGATTATAAAAGGTAAAGAATGGAATCTATTTAAATTGTCAATTGAGAGAAAAGATTATCTTTACTATCCTTTTAAAACCAAAAACTATGAAAAAATTAATTGCACTCACTTTGTTCCTCTTTGCCGGGATTGCCGTGCAGGCGCAGAGTACCGCGAAGATCGAATTCAAATCTGAGGTGATAGATTACGGAGAAATAAAGAAAGGAAGTGATGGGGTCCGGGTTTTTGAATTCACCAATACCGGGAATGCACCCCTCATTATTTCAGATGTGACTTCCAGTTGCGGATGTACCATCCCAAAAAAACCGGAAGCACCTGTTCTGCCCGGAGAGACCGGGGAAATTGAAGTCAAGTATGACACCCAGCGGGTAGGGCCCATCAGGAAGACGATCACCGTTTATTCCAATGCCGATGTCCCTGCGAAATCGATCAAAATAAAAGGTAAGGTACTGGATAACGAAAGTTAATCCGGATCCTGAAAAATCATTAGGAGGCTGTCCTAAAAGCTTAATTTACGTCAGAATGACGTTTTCAAGGGCTTTTAAGACAGCCTCTTATTTTTATAGCAGTTTTCTAAGCTCAAAACTAATTTCCATTCTCTTCCCGGCCCGGTCCACCTCCAGCTTAATTTTCTTGCCTTCTTCTGAAGCTAACAGGGAAGCCAGCTCCTCCAGGTTATACCTGAAGGCGTTGCGGCCGTTTACGCTAAGGATCACATCCCCCACCTTTACCCCCGCTTCCTCGGCAGGGGAACCCTTTCTCACCTGCACGACCCGGTAGGCAGGTTGTAATTCAAAGTTCTTGAAATAATGAGGGGTTTGCCGGTACACCTCCTGCCCTTTCTGCCGGGAATCGTCCAGTACTTTCTCGTAGGTTTCCACCACCACAAAACCGCTGTGCTCCAGGATGATCCCGCTCATGTCATAATTAAAGGGGTCGCTAAAATTCCTGTTCCTGCGCAAATACATCTTCTGCTCCCGGTAATCCAGGAAGATGTTGAACCTCCTGAGCACTTCAGCTCCTATGCTGCCGTTCCTGTCCTCGAACAACCGCAGCCCCTGTACCGAAACGCTGTCTGGAAATGCCGCCGTGACCTCTTCCAGGGTATAGTCCCCAATACGAATGGCTCGTATCCTGCTCCTTTTGCCGGTAACCTCCCCCAGCAGGCCAAGGCCCAGGAAATCATCAAAGGATGCTTCCGGTACCTTTATGTCATCATTTTCATTGAACAGCCATACAGCATCGCCCAGGCCGTTATCCACCAGCAGGATCGCTTCAACCGGCTTATCCTCGATCACCACACGGCTTTGTATATATGGCTTGTTCTGAAAGAACCGCAGCTCCAAACTGCTGTACCTCCTTAGATTTTTCCTGAACCTCCCGGGCTCATGAAGCCTCATGAATTTTCGGGCATAATTGATCTCCACAACAAAATCTTTGATCAGGTCATACCCGATGATCCCATGAACCGGCACGCCCAGGCGGGGTGAAAAATTAACCGCTTCATCGTAGATCAAATAAAGTGTGAGGTCCGGGTTCACTGCCTTCCCTATCCTGATGTTGTTATGGTCAGACCGGTAAGCCTCTATAAGCTCCTCACCTCCCAGCCCGCGCAGGCTTATCTTGCGCGCATCCTTTAGCTGCAACGAATCGGCCTCCTCCAGGTTGAGCAGGACCGTGGTATCCACCCCGGTATCCAGCAGGAAAGATAATTTCACCCCATTAAGCTCCACCGGAATGATGATAAGATTGTTCACCAGGTTAAAGTTGATGCGGTCCCGCCTGCGGTCTTTTTCAAGAGCAAAGGATCCCTGGCAATAACTTAAACCTGTAGTGAAAACGAACAGCAGAAGAAGCAGTCTTATTTTTAGCATACCAACAGGATCACCGGATAGAAAATTTACGAAAAATAACGGCAGGTCAGCTAATAATTTCGCAACTTTGTAGCCCTAAAAAACAGAATTATGCCTAAGATCTCGAATAAAGGGCAGGCGATGCCCGAATCCCCTATCAGAAAGCTTGTTCCTTTCGCTGAGGCCGCCATTAAAAAGGGCCGTACCATCTATCAGCTTAACATTGGACAACCTGATATTAAAACTCCGGCCAAAGCCCTGGCTGCAGTAAAGAATAACGACATTGAAGTACTGTCATACAGCCACTCGGCTGGTTTTGAAAGCTACCGTAAAAAGCTGTCTGCTTATTATACCAACCATAATATCAATGTAGCAGCAGATGAGCTTATTATCACCACGGGAGGATCAGAAGCCCTTCTGTTCACCATGGGAAGTATTTGCGATGCCGGTGATGAAGTGATCATCCCCGAACCCTTTTACGCGAACTACAACGGGTTCGCTACCTCTTCGGGCGTGAAAGTAGTGCCTGTAAAATCGAAATTCGAGGACGGTTTCGCCCTGCCTCCTATTTCTGAATTTGAAAAGCTCATCACCCCAAAAACAAAGGCCATCCTTATCTGCAATCCGGGGAATCCCACAGGATACCTGTATACCCAGGAAGAGATCTCCCAACTGGCTGAGGTGGTTAAAAAACACGACCTGTTCATCGTGGCCGATGAAGTGTACCGCGAATTCGCCTATGACGGGGTGAAACACTACTCTATAATGAGTGTACCGGGACTGGAGGAGAACGCCATCATGATCGATTCTGTCTCCAAACGCTACAGCATGTGCGGGGCACGTATAGGATGCATGGCTTCAAAGAACAAAGAGGTGATGGCCACGGCGATGAAATTTGCCCAGGCACGTCTAAGCCCACCAACTTTTGCCCAGATCGCCAGCGAGGCTGCCCTGGATACGCCACAGGATTATTTTGATGAGGTGATCGAAGAATATACCTCCAGGAGGAATACGCTTATCGAAGGACTGGAAAAGATCGAAGGGGTACGTGTCGCCAAACCAAAAGGAGCATTCTATTGCATTGCTGAGCTCCCGGTAAAAGACGCCGAGGATTTTGCAAAATGGTTACTGGACAGCTTTCAACTGGACAACGAAACCATCATGGTTGCTCCGGCTGCTGGATTCTATTCCACTCCCAATACGGGCCTTAACCAGGTACGTATCGCCTATGTGCTCAAGGAGGAGAATTTGTTAAGGGCCATCGAGATCCTTAAGGCAGCCTTAAAAGAATATAATGCGTAATGCAGACCTTTACCAACAAGTCCCTCAAAGACCATAATACCTTTGGGATCGACGTAAACGCCAGGAAATTCATCTCGGTAGAAACTATCGATGAACTGGAGAGCCTGCTGCGGAATACGTATGCTTCCGAACTTTTTATTCTCGGTGGCGGCAGCAATATGCTGCTCACCGGGAATATTGAAAAAACGGTCGT
>JBEPWW010000292.1:0-2681 GCA_041642215.1 Salinimicrobium sp.
AGGAACCATTATTTACCTGGTAGTCGGGAATGAACCAAAAGGATTTCTTTCCCTGGCCGATGAGGTAAGGGAGGACTCCAAAGAAGCGGTAAAAACCCTCCATGAGAACGATATTGAGGTTTATATGATCACCGGGGACAGCGAACAGGTAGCCAAAGAAGTAAGTGAAGAACTGGGAATAGAAGGCTATTTTGCCGATGTGCTGCCGGAAAAAAAACAGGAAAAGATTAAAGAATTTCAGGAAAAAGGGAAGATCGTAGCCATGACCGGCGACGGCGTAAACGATGCGCCCGCCCTGGCCCAGGCCGATGTGGGGATAGCTGTTGGATCGGGGACTGATGTGGCCGCAGAAACAGCCGATATCATCCTGGCGAATTCCAATCCCAAAGACATTGTCAAACTCATCCTTTTTGGAAAAGCCACTTACCGGAAAATGATCCAGAACCTGTTCTGGGCCACGGCTTACAATGTTGTAGCCATTCCCTTGGCAGCCGGGGTTTTGTACCAGCAGGGAATCCTTGTGAACCCGGCCGTTGGAGCCATCGTGATGAGCCTCAGCACCATTATAGTAGCGGTGAACGCCCAGCTCTTGAGATATAAGCTTAAATAGGGCATACCGCCACGGCTTATTTTTGTGACACCACGCTTTTGCAGCTGTTTTTTGGCAAAAAAGGGGAAATATGACCAGGATCATGTTCTAGCTCCCTTTTACCTCTTTTCTTTGTCCCTGTTCGTCAAAAGATATTCCTGAACTTATTTTTTTACAGAAATTGTTTAGAATTTCATGAACTATTAAATAATTGAACCATGTCCAATAAAAAAATATTCGAGTTGCATGCGGAAGTATGCAAAGCCCTGGCCCACCCCTTACGCATCGAAGTTATCGATTTGCTCAAGGAAAGGGAATATTGCTTTGCCGATATTCTGGAAGTGACCGGGGGGCTTAAATCCAATTTATCACAGCACCTTAAGGTCCTCACCAAAAAGGGGATCCTAAAGATGCGAAAAGACGGCCAGTGCAGTCATTTTTCACTCGCCTCCCCAAAAGTAGCCCAGGCATGCGGGCTACTACGGGAATTACTTATTGAAAATCTGCAGGAACAACAGGAACTGCTAAAAAAAATTTAATTATGAAAACAGTATTGGTATTAGGAGCAGGAACAGGCGGGGTCATTACAGCCAGGGAACTCATTAGGAAAAGTGGAAACGAGGAGGACATTAACCTGTTAAGGGTTCTGGTCTTTGAAAAGGAAGAAAAAAGCCTGTTCTCCCCTTCCCTGCCATGGCTGATGGTGGGACAGAGAAAACCGAAACAGGTATATGAAAGCACCAGTAAACTGGATGCTTCGGGGCTGGAGGTGATCACCGGCGAAATAGAACAGGTAGACCCTGAAAACACTTCAGTTACGGTTAACGGCAGGCAGTACAAAGGAGATTATATGGTGATTTCTTTGGGGGTCGAGCAGGTCTCAGAACACAATCTAGACCAGTACGGTCACAATTTCTATACCCTGGAAGGGGCCAAACAATTTAATGAGGACCTGAAGACCTTCTCTGGTGGAAATATTGCAGTGGTAGTCCCTTCCCTGCCTTTTAAAAGTCCCGCAGCACCATACGAGGCGGCGATGCTTATTGAAGATTTCATCCGGAAACAGGGACTGGGAGACCGCACACAGGTATCTCTGTTTACCCCGGAATCTGGCCCCATGGAATTTGCAGGGAAAGAAGCTTCAGATGAATTACAAAGTTTGCTGGAGGATAAGGGAATAAAATATTATCCGGGGCACCAATTGGTCTCGGCTTCCGCAAATTCCCTGGAGTACAGCAATGGAAACAGCTATAATTACGATCTCCTGGCATACACCCCAAAACATCAGGCTCCTTTAGTCATACGCCAATCTGCGCTTACAGGGGATTCCGGATGGATCGAGGTGGACCGGCAAACCCTGGAGACCAAATATCCAGATGTCTACGCCATTGGAGATATTACCTTTATTCCGCTTGAGGCGGGAATACCTCTCCCAAAAATAGGTATATTTGCACAACACCAGGCAGAGGTCGTGGCGCACAACATCTCCCGAAAGATCGGGAATGAAGCACCCGACAGGACTTTTGATGGCGAAGGCAGATACTTTTTAGAATACGGTAACGGAAAGGCCAGTTATGCCGGAGGAAATTTCTACGCCTCCCCAAAACCCGATGTAAAACTAAAGATGCCAGAGCAACTGGGCCACTGGTCCAAATGGTGGGATGAGAAAGTTTGGTTTTTCAGGAATTTTTAATTTTAAAGAGATGCTTAAGAAGATTATTGGATTAGTGACTGTATTAGTAGCAGGGATCGTTTTTTTCGCTTTTGACAACGGCCCTGCAGAGGAGCAGACCGAACCCTGGAGCCAAAAGCAGCTGCTGGAACCGTCAGAACTGGCAGAGACCCTCAATGATCCCAATACCCCCAACCCGGTTATTTTAAGCCTGGGCGCAGGCGGGATCATCAAATCTTCAAAGGAAGCCGGGGAAACGGGAAAGGCTGAAGGCCTGCGGTCCTTTGAAGCAGAACTGGACCAGCTTCCCAGGGATATTGAGTTGGTGATCTATTGCGGATGCTGCCCCTTCGACATTTGTCCTAACGTACGTCCTGCCTTTTCCATGTTAAATGAAAAGAACTTTACCCGGCACAAGCT
>JBEPWW010000292.1:2691-3456 GCA_041642215.1 Salinimicrobium sp.
CCGTCAACAGGTAAACAGGAAAAATCTGAACATTTCCTAAGATCACAAGGCTGTCTAAAAACTTGATTTACGTCAACCTGAACCTGTTTCAGGTTCTTATAAGTTCTGATCATCAGATCAATAAGATTCTAAAATCCGCCTGCGGAACGGGCAGGTAAATTCAGAATGACGATTACCAGAGCTTTTTAGACAGCCTGTTTTTATATAACCCTAATAACCAAAACTGTAAGTTTTTCTCAGCATGATTCATTAGGCTCTCATTTAGTACTATCCTGTCGGCCTCCAGGTTCAGTTTTTTGAAATTTGATGAAGTCATCCCTCCTGGCCTGCGTCTCCTAATAAGGACTGAAGGTCCAGGCGACGGGAAAACATGCGCAGGGAACCATCAGGTTTTGTCGGCCATTCGTTACGGGGCCGGTCCCAGTATAGTTCTATCCCATTCCCATCTGGATCATCAAGATACACCGCTTCAGAAACACCGTGATCTGCGGCGCCGCTTATAGGATATTCGTGGTCATTCACCCTTTTCACAATAATAGCCAGATCTTGACGGGTAGGATAAAGAATGGCCGTATGGTAAAGGCCCACCCCTCGCAATGGAGCCTGAGGCGCGTTTTCACTATGCCAGGTATTAAGCCCTATATGATGATGGTACCCGCCTACAGCGAGGAAAACAGCCGAATTACCTACTTTCTCCGTGACCTCAAATCCCAGAAGGTCCCGGTAGAACGTAAGGGAGCGTTGCAGAGATCGGAAGAGCACACG
>JBEPWW010000293.1:0-3453 GCA_041642215.1 Salinimicrobium sp.
CTGGTTGCCATGCTTGGGGTTGGGGTAGCAGAACACTCCGGCTGGATCGACGCCGGCTTAAAGAAACTCCTGAACTTTACCCCCAAACAGTTGCTCACCCCCATGCTTATTTTAATAGCCATCGTGAGTCACACCGCTGCAGATGCCGGTTATGTCCTGGTGATCCCTCTGGGAGGGGTCATCTTTTATGCTGCGGGAAGGCATCCTTTAGCGGGAATTGCAGCAGCTTTTGCCGGAGTATCGGGAGGGTTTTCAGCAAACTTTATTCCCTCGGCCATTGATCCCCTTATTATGAGCTTTACCCTGGAGGCGGCCAGGATCCTGGATCCTACCATTAATTTAAATCCTTTGAACAACTGGTATTTCACCTCTGCTTCCACTTTACTGATCGTGCTGGTTGGCTGGTGGATCACCGATAAAATCGTTGAACCCAGGCTTTCAAAAGTAAAAGTAGACGGGGATGAAGATCAAATGCCTAAAATGGAAAAAGTGACTTCCAGGGAAAGTAAAGCCTTCTGGATGGGGTTTCTGGCTATGGTACTTGGGCTTGTAGGCTTGTTTTTATGGGCATATCCCGAAGATTCAGCCCTTAGAGGGCCCGGTATGGTCGATCCCGAAGTGCAATCCCTTACCTCCTTCCATGCGCCCCTAATGAGGGCGATCGTGCCCCTCATCTTTATCCTGTTATTGATCCCTGGGCTCGTTTTCGGCTTTGTGTCGGGCAGATATAAGTCCTCCGGGGATTTGATAAAGAGTATGACCAAATCCATGGAGAGCATGGGGTACTATATCGTTATGGCTTTTTTCGTCGCGCTTTTCATTGATGCCTTTTCCCGTTCCAACATTGGTCTTTTAATTGCCATTAAAGGGGCGAATTTCCTGCAGGCACTAGACCTGCCGGGGCAAATAACGATTGTGGGAATCGTTATTCTTAGTGCCTTTGTGAATTTGATGGTGGGCTCAGCCTCGGCAAAATGGGCCCTCATCGCACCTATTTTTGTTCCTATGCTCATGCAGCTGGGCATTTCGCCAGACCTTACTCAGGCGGCTTATCGGGTGGGGGATTCCGTTTCCAATATCATCACGCCGTTATTGCCTTATTTTCCCCTGGTGGTGGTTTTTGGACAGCGCTACGTTAAAGGAATGGGGATAGGGACCCTCATCTCGATGATGTTACCGTTTTCGGTTATATTTTTAGTTGCGTGGACCCTCTTTTTACTGGTGTACTGGTGGCTTGGAATACCACTGAGCTTTGAGGCCAATTATGTTTATCCGGCTCCTTAGAATTGTACACCACAACAAAAACAAAAAAAGATGTTTACCGGGTTCTGATAAACATCTTTTTTGTTTTCAATTATTTAACCTGAAGGTATTACAGGGCAGTTACGCCATGGGTCCTGTCCTTTGTGTTGCCTGAGTAAACCGGAAACATGACACCCGGAAATATGATGATACTATAGACCCCTGACGGAACGGTCATGATTACAGGGTTTCTTCCAGCCATCTGAAAAACTCACGCTGCCACACCATCGCATTCTGTGGTTGTAAGATCCAGTGGTTTTCATCAGGAAATAATACTAACCTGCTTTTGATCCCCTGTTGCTGTAATGCCTGGAAGGCTTCCTGGCTTTGTCCCACCGGCACGCGATAGTCTTTTTCACCCTGGATGATCAGCATTGGGGTGTCCCATTTTGATACATTCGTGATCGGGTTAAATGAGGCATAGGAATGTTGAGCTTCCTGATTTTCAGTATCCCAGTAAGGACCACCTATATCCCAATTCACAAAGAACAATTCTTCAGTAGTACCATACATGCTTTGCAAATTGAAAAGCCCGGCATGGGAAATAAAGGTCTTAAACCTGTTGTCATGTATTCCTGCGAGGTAAAAAGCAGAGTATCCGCCAAAACTGGCACCTACCGCTCCTAAACGGGAATTATCCACATAGTCTTCTTCACTTATCGCGTCTATGGCCGAAAGATAATCGTCCATTGCCTGTCCTCCCCAGTCTTTACTGATCTCTTCATTCCAGGCAACTCCATGCCCCGGCATCCCGCGACGGTTAGGTGCTACCACAATATACCCCTGTGCAGCCATTACCTGGAAGTTCCATCTAAAAGAATAAAACTGACTCAAAGCGCCTTGTGGGCCACCTTGTAAGTATAGCAGGGTAGGATATTTTTTTGAAGCATCAAAGTCCGGAGGGAAGATTACCCAAACCAGCATATCTTTCCCATCTGTAGTAGGAACCCATCTTTTTTCAACTTTGCTTTTTGTTATGTTATCATAGATAGAACCATTCACATTGGTGAGTTGATCCCAGTTTTTGGTTTTTAGATCCAAAGAATAAATTTCTGCTGCATGATTGAAATCGGTACGGGTAAGGATGACTTTGTTTCCGGAAAAACCAACGATGCCGGTGATGTCAAAATCCCCTTTCGCTACTTCCTTAACTGCAGGCGCGGTCTTTTTGTTTCCGGGGAAATTCACTTCCATTAACTGTACTGTCCCGCCAACAGGCGCCACGAAATATATTTTAGAACCGTCCGGGCTCCACTTGAAGGAATTGACCGTCCCATCCCAATGGGCGGTAAGGTTTTTATCCTCCCCATTATGCCTAACGATAATATCGCTCTTATCAGATTCATATCCCTCCCGCTCCATACGTAACCACGCGAGGTTTCCTTTTGAAGAAAAGGAGGGGTATTTGTCATACCCGGGATTATCTTTGGTCAAATTCCTGGTTTCTCCGGAATTTAGATCATACTCATAGATATCTGTATTGGTACTGTTCGCGTATGCTGTCCCGGTCAGCTTTTTACTTACATAAAGGATCTTTTTACCGTCCGGGGACCAGGTATAATCTTCATCGCCGCCAAAAGGTTTTTGAGGGGAGTGGTGGGGTTCATCTTTCATGATATCGATCCCTTCAGCACCCTCTTTGTTTTCCCTGTAAAAAACATGATTGAACTTCCCTTCGCTATACGTATCCCAATGCCGATAATCCAGGGCATCATAAATATATACTTCAGAGTCCTCCATCTCGGGATAATAATCTTCCCCGAGGACTTTTTTCACCTTCACCTCCTCGTGGTATAAAATGTACTTCCCATCCGGGGAAACATTTTTGTCCTTAAGCAAGTCTTTGTGGTTTTCAACCTCGTTTGGTTCGCCGCCCTGCAGGCTAACGGTGTAGTATTTACTGCTGAAGTCATTTTCAGCTATTGAGGGAGTAGTAACCCGGTAGACTACAGAATTTCCATCTTTGGAAATATCTAAGGCCGAAACCCTTCCGAGCTCCCATAATTTTTCGGGGGTCATAACTTCCTGAGCCACAGCGCAGGGAAGACTCAAAATAAATACGGCAATAAAAAATAGGTGTTTCATAAAATTCGGTTTTAAAAGTGCCTTAAATTACTAAAAATAAGTGTTCACTTTAACAAAAAATAGTCC
>JBEPWW010000294.1:0-3422 GCA_041642215.1 Salinimicrobium sp.
AAGATTTATTTACTGAAAGAGAACAGGCCTGGATTAAAATTTACCATAACCCAGGCCCAGTTCTGAATTTCCCCGCTGTCTCCACCTTTCAATATCTCCAGGGATTCTGAGCCAAACATTTGAGAATACCCAAAGCTTACCGCCAGGTCATTCCTCACTTTGTAAGACCCTGCGATATCTATTTCGGTTCCAAGGTATTTATCCTTCCCACTCCCCATATCGGCGGCTGCATAGAACACATGCGGCATAAAGGAAAGATCAAATTGGGATCTGGTCCAGGTGATCCTGCCGTAAATATCTGTGAGCCCCACCGTATTCTGATGATTTCCCACGTAAAAGTAATCCATGAATCCATTAAAGGCGTGATTGGTCCCGAAAAGCGGAGTAAAGGAATTATTTTCTCCGGAAAGATCGTTCCTGTCGGTACCGGAGAGGTATTCAGCTCCCAGGCCGGTGTTCCAGCTTTCGGAGAATCTGTAATTCAGATTCAGCCCGCCATACCAGGCCAAGACTTTTCTGTCATTTCTTTTCCCTGTCTGGCCGTATGCTGAAACGTCTCCATAAAAATTTCCGGAGGTGAATCGGTGAAAAGCACCGAAGGTCTGCAGGTAATCGGTATCCCTTTTCTGTAAAGCCGTCTCATATTCATAGCCTGTATTCATCATAAGCAGACTAAAACTAACATTGTTGACCCCAAAATGGTACCAGGCGAACTGCATGTTCTTATAATTGTTCACCACATAAGGAACCTGTACAATATCTTCTGCACCCGCGTTCAGGGCCACCCCTATATCCAGGCGCTGATCTCCTTCTGCAGACCAGCTTATAAGCGCGGCATCATGGCTTTGCGCCTGTTGAGCCCAGTCTACTTCTCCCAGGATACGCTGGTTATCATAGGAAAGCACCTGTCTTCCCAATCTCACACTAAGAGACGGCGAAACGTTGTAATCTGCATATGCTTCAAAAACTGCCAGGCCATTTTTATCTGCTGTGGTCATGGTGGGCACATCTCCCCACACCCTTATATTCTGGACTGAAAATCGTAACTGCAGGTCTTCATCCCTATAGCTCATTCCCAAACGGGAGCGCTGGGAAACAAAGGCAGCCGGATCCTGTTCCTCAGTCAATAAGGTCTTGAAACCGTTACGAAATTCAAATCGTGGTTTTAACTGAAGATCTGCGCTAAATTCCTGGGCAATTCCGGAAAAGGCTAAAAAGAACAGAAACAGAAAGGGATATCTTTTCATGAAGGAAACTTTTTCAGGTGTAAAGCAAGAAAAAATTCGGCTGCTGATATATGATCCCCGTCATAGGGGCTGAAAAAAATCATAAAAGCTCCAATATTCTTTAGATAATTCCACATCATTTTTTTTAATACAATTCGATAAAATTAATAGATTAGCAAAAATTAAGTACAGTATACATCTTTTCACATCACCTAATGAGGATAACATATTATCGGGAGATTTCCCTGGTCTTTCTGATCGCTTTAAAAAGTGTCTACGCAACAGGACAGGAGCCGGGAGATAATAAAGCCTATACATGGTTTGACAACATTATAGGACTTGAGAATACCGGCCTTTTCAATGGTGTTGAGTATCTTGAAAAGCATTTAACGATCAACGAAAAACAAAAATACCTGTTTTCTAACCAGTATCTATCCGGAACAATCACATATGATGGCCAGCCCTACTATACTATTGACATGAAATACAATGTTTATGATGACCTGCTCCTGGTTAAGCTAAAAAGCAGGGACGGGGAGACGGCTTTTCAACTCCACAAGGATCTCATTGCGGGTTTCGTCCTTGAAGGTCATGGTTTTATAAACATCAGGAACAAGGAGGCCGAGCAGGCAGGGATATATGGGTTTTATGAAATTCTCGCAGATGAGCCTGATATTCAATTACTGAAGAAGCATACCAAGAAGCAAAAGAAAAAACTGGACAAACAAACCACTTATTATGAATTTGAAAATGATGATCCGGTATTCGTGGTTGCCGTAAACAGCCAATATTTTTCCATTCGCAACCACAGGAGCCTGATAAGGATTTTCCCGGAACACAAGGAAGAGATCAGAAAGTACTTTAGGACACAAAAAGGGCTTCGCAGATCGGGACCGGAATCATTCCTGATCAATCTCATACCCGTCCTGCAAACCTTTGTTTCTAATGATTTTTAGGCCTCAGTCCATGATGAAGAACATAATCTGCCTCCTCCTTTTATTCAGTGCCGGGTTCGCAGCTGCACAAAGTGAAGAAGAGCGAATAAGCCTGGAGTTCTCAAATGCTGAACTAACGGAAGTACTTTTAGAAATCGAGACCAAAACGAGTTACCGTTTTTATTTTCTCGAAGGTTGGCTCAGGGACCACAAAATATCGGGTAAGTATAATCAGACACCTATAAGTGAGGTTCTGGAGGACATTTTCAAGGAAACCCTCATCAATTTCGTTTTCCTGGACGATAAGATCATCCTTACCCAGAACAACGTTATTTATGATCATCTGCCCCAGGGGTTTTTCTCTGAAGACAAGGAGCCCATTACAACTCCTGAGGATTCTCTAAAGCGGGGTCCGATATTTTACTCGGCTAATAAAACTCCGGCTAAAACAACGATCAGCACGGTATACATTGGGCGGGAAAATATACACAACAGGTCCCGGTTTTTCACCCTCAGGGGCAGGGTCATTAATGTGGAAACAGGTGAACCTGTACCCGATCTCGCAGTACTGGTAAGAGACCGGGAGATAGGTACGGTTACAAATGAGCAGGGGTATTATGAACTACGACTTCCTGCCGGTCAAAACATCCTGGAGACCCGTTCTATGGGTAATGAAGATGTTATTAGAAGGGTGATCATCTACAACGACGGGCAACTCGATTTCGCTCTTAAAGAAGATTATGAATACCTGGATGAGATCTTCCTGGAATCTGATCCCGATGAAAATGTCAAAACGGCTGTGGCCGGCGTGGAGCGTATTGATGTAAAAGAGATCAAGAATATACCCCTGGTCCTTGGAGAAAGGGATATCATGAAAGTGGCCGCGACCTTACCGGGAATAAGCACCTCGGGAGAAGGTGCTGCAGGTTTTAATGTACGGGGAGGAAAAACAGATCAAAACCTCATCCTCCTCGATGATGGGGTGCTGTATAACCCCTCCCACTTCTTCGGACTATTTTCTGCCATTAATCCATTCACCACAGGGAGCATAGACATCTACAAAGGAAATATCCCTGCAGAGCATGGAGGAAGATTATCTTCGGTATTTGATATAAGAAGTAAAGATGCCAGCACCCAAAGCTTTTCAGGAGAAGTCTCCCTGGGGCCTGTTACCAGTAACATTGCGCTGGAAATACCTGTCATCCAGGAAAAAGCCGGCCTCATGGTGGGCGGCCGGAGCACCTATTCAGACTGGATCCTG
>JBEPWW010000295.1:0-3396 GCA_041642215.1 Salinimicrobium sp.
TTTATAGGCCAGATCGGAAATATCGCTTATTATAAACCCAATGCTGTCGGTATCCACATAATCTTCATCCGTCGCATTTTCGATAAACACATTCAGCACCCGGCGATATTGTTCAACATAAACATTCTTTTCTTCAGTGGAATCGGCAATTATCTTTACCAGGGCTTCTCCTGCAACGGCTTTATTCATGGCGAAAATGTTTGGAAGCCTCAAGAATTCAAAAACATCAGAGGTTTGGTTCTTTCCGCAGTGATACAAAGCGTTTTCAATCACTTCATTGATAAAATCGCCAAACCATAGCGTATTAAAATCTTCGTCTTGCTTAAGTAGCTCAAGAATTAACCCTAAAGACTTTTCACTTTTTAATTCTGAAAGTAATAACAGGGCATGTATGGGGAAATCCAGTTCTTTATTAACGTGACCTTCCTTCTGGGTCTTTTCAAAAAAAAGATCAAAACGCGCAATACTATCCTGCAGCATCTTTTCAAGATCTTCAATAAGTTGATGAGAATCAAGCTGAAGTATTTGCTGAATTTTTTCGTGGTCTATGCCCAGGTCGTTTTGATAAAGCCAGTGAATTTGTTCAGGAAAATTGAAATTGGGTGCTTTTTTAGTTTGTAGTTGGAACCTGTTGGTTTTTATCACCACATTCTTTTTCAGCATTTCTTCTTCCTCCAGACGCTCAGAAGCTTTGGTGATATACCAATTCTGTACATATTCCCGGGCATATTGGGTTTTATGATGATCTTCATCCAGGTCTTCCATGATCTGCATCCGGCTCTCTGCCTGCTCGATTTTATTCACTGCAAGAAAATATTGAATAGCGATATGGTTAAACCCCAGAACCTCCTCAATATGAAATTCTTTACGATCGGGGTATAATTCACTGATTTCCAGTGTATTGCCCAAAATTTCGGTTACTTTGTCAGGTTTGTTTTTCGAAAGGAGTTCTGCTGCCAAATTGAGTTTGCCAAAAAGATAAGTTGGATGTTCCTTGACCAGCCAGTGATTTACGGAATAGGCCTGAGAAATATCGCCATTTTGCTGATAGATACTGGAGAGTATATTTTTAAAGATCGGGACCTCCGGATATTTCAAACATAATTTGTTGAGTTCTTTGATGAGGTATTTGTTCCCTTTTAAACCGGCTGAATGTAATTCTTCAAGGATAGTCCGTACTTCGGGAGTTATCCTGTTTTGCTCATCCAGTAATGTGTTATCCCCGGAAATCTTATAGGTATTCAATTTTAAATTTTCGTGTGCCATACTGGAATAAGGTTTTAATATTTTGGCGGGATGTTTTATTATCTCAAAATTACGACCAAAAACTAAAAGCAGAAAACCGTAAGCAAAAATTTACAGGCCTAAATTTCAACCCGAAGCGTCGGGACAAAAATTCAAGCACCAGGCACAAATGCTGTGCAGGAGGCGAAAACCTTCAGGGCAACTATGTTAGGGGTGCTCGCGCTGGTGACGAGGGATTCCGGCATTAAGTATTAGTGGCGTATTGGATATGGACCATGTAAAGATGTGCCCGGTCATTTTGCCTCTTTTTTTCCTGGCGCAGTTCCCGGGAACAAAATTGTTTCCAAAGGTGAATGAGGTGCAGTTCAGGAAATCCTGCTCGGCCTTTTATGCCTGTCTGGAATGGCATTGATATTTTGATCTTTGCTGAATTTCAAAAATACCCGCACCCTAAAAAAGGATGCGGGCATGTTTGATTTTTTAAGGAACGATTGATTAGTTGTTCCCAATGCTAAGAGTCGGCTCCGGCAATTCTTCAGCGCCGTTTTTTAAGTAAGTATTGAACCATCGCATCATACGAAGGTTGAAGTCGTACCTGGCGGTAGATTTCCTGTTTCCGTGGCCCTCTCCCGGATACAACACCAGTCGCACCGGGGTATCGGTCCTGGTTTTAATGTGGCGGTACAACTCGTAGGACTGGCCGGGATCTACCCGGGTGTCATCCTTACCGTGCATGATGAGCAGCGGGGTCTTTGCCTGCCCGGCATAAAAGATCGGGCTGCGCTCCAGGAAGAACTCATAGTCATCCCATATTCTTTTACGGCTGTGCACCAGGAACATCTCTTCAGGAATATCGCTGGTTCCCCATTTGGAAATGTTGTTGCTGATCCCTACCGACATTACCCCGGCAGCAAACCTATCGGTATGGCGGGTGGCCATCCAGGCGGTGGCATAGCCTCCGTAGGAACCTCCGGTAACGCCCACTCTATCTCTGTCTACGTCATAATTTTCAATAAGATGATCTATCCCGTCAATAATGTCATCAAATTCCTTACCTGCAGGATCTCCCTGGCTTGATTTGGCAAATTCGATCCCGCGGCCGGTACTTCCCCTGTAATTGGGGTAGAAAACAGCGTATCCCTCTCCGGCGCCAACCTGCCCCGGCATACTGTAGGCGGTAAGCCAGCCATGGTCATAATGCGCTTCGGGTCCGCCGTGTACTACGGTGATCAAAGGGGATCTTCCGGTAGTGTCTACCGGGTGAATAAGGATACCCTGTATCTCCATCCCATCTGCAGCCTTGTATGTGATCACTTCCTGTTTCCCCATTTGTTTATCCTGAAGCCAGGGATTGGAAGTTGTGATCCTTTCTGCGGAAGATGCTCCGGAGCTTTTTCTAAAAAGTTCATTTGGGTGTTCCGCCGTATTTGCAACAAAGGTTATATCATCACCGGCCATGGAGAAATTGGTAATATTTATATCCTGATCTTCATAGGTCCTGTTCATTTCGCCATTTACCCCCAATGTTCCGATGCTGCTGTATACGCCTTCACTGGCAAGGAAATTAAGGGTATTGTTATCTCTCCAGGAGATCGCGTGGAACATACCTTCGAAATCTTCCTGAAGTAGCTGCGGGCTTCCGCCTGTGGCTTCGGCAATAAGTACGCGACCTTCGATAGGGTCATTCTCATCTGCCCCGGCTATAAAAGCGATCTTATCTCCGTCCGGGCTCCATTTTATTTGTCCCATTTTGGCCTTGTGATCTACTTCTGCCGTAACTTCTGAAGTACTTGCATCTACAATAAAGATCTTCTGACTCGTATAAAAATCATCCACCAGGGAAGTTGTGGCAGCACTTACTGCCAGCCTGCTGCCATCGGGGCTCCATTGAACTCCGGTAACATGACCTTCCACTTCCAGTACTTTTGGTGCCGAATCATCCAGGGAAGTTAAAAATACCTTGGAATTCTGAAGGTTGGTTTCATAGATCTCGGGCCGGTAAGGAAGTTGAGATGCGTCATTTTCTTCCGGTTCTGTGGAAACAAATGCCAGCTGCGTTCCGTCAGGATGCCAGTCATAGGAGGAAATATTAGCATCAAACTCAAAGAGTTTTTCGGCTTCCCCTCCGCCGGCAGGAATCTCGTAGACTGC
>JBEPWW010000296.1:0-3387 GCA_041642215.1 Salinimicrobium sp.
AGATCACCGGAAGCGAATACCCCGAGGAGATCATTGTAGTGGGTGGTCACCTGGACTCCTGGGACATTGGAGATGGTGCGCATGATGACGGCGCAGGGGTGGTACAATCAATGGAAGTCCTGCGACTGTTCAGGGAAACAGGGATAAGGCCAAAAAGAACCCTTCGCGTGGTCCTCTTCATGAACGAGGAAAATGGCTTACGAGGCGGGAATGAATATGCAAAGGTGGCGAGGGAAAATGGGGAGAAGCATATTTTTGCCCTGGAGAGTGATGCCGGAGGTTTCACTCCGCGTGGTTTTTCTATAGATGCTACCCCTGCACAATTCGGGCAAATAGAGGGATGGAAGAGCTTGTTCAAGCCTTATCTCATCCATTATTTTGAACGCGGCGGAAGTGGTGCCGATATTGGTCCGCTTAAGAACGGCAGCACCGTACTGGCCGGATTACGGCCCGATTCTCAGCGGTATTTTGATTACCATCATGCCGCCACAGATACTTTTGACGCGGTAAATAAGAGAGAACTTGAGCTGGGGGCTGCCACGATGGCATCGCTGGTGTACCTGGTGGATCAATATGGGTTCGGGTCTATGGAAGCCCCGGACCGGCTGAAGAAATAAAACAGTAGCTGCCGACAATACTTCAGGTCGTGAGGCTGTCTGAAAAGCGAATTATAGATTGTCCTGTTCCGAACCTTCGGGAATTTCAGATCCCCGGAAGTTCTGGAACGGGCTCATTTGATCCTGAAACCCGCCGGAACAGAATGAGCGGGTAGTTGCAGAATAACTATTTCAAGGGCTTTCCATGCAACCTTTTTGGATGGATGGATCGACAGGAAAGATGCTGAAAAAAGGCAAATTTTTTTATTTTCAGAAAAAAGAAACCCGCCCACCCGAAGCAACAGATTAACCGATTTACTTTTTATCTTTGCGGCCTTAAAATCAGCAGGAATTGCAGTTAACCGCCTACACCAAAGAATTTAGAAGGAATCTCCATATCGCTTATCCCGTCATGCTTGGGCAGCTGGGGCATGTTATGGTAGGACTTGCCGATAACCTTATGGTGGGTCAGCTGGGGGCTGCGCCGCTGGCCGCGGTTTCCCTTGGGAACAGCCTGGTGTTCATTGCCCTGTCGCTGGGTATCGGGTTTTCCTTTGCTATAACCCCTCTTATTGCGGAAGCTGACGGAGCAGGAGACGTGGAAAAAGGAAAGCTGTTCTTTCACCACGGGATCATCATGTGCACCATCAACGGGATATTTCTCTTTCTGTTATTGCTGGTTGCCAAACCCGTTTTATATCACCTGGACCAACCGCCGGAAGTAGTGGAACTGGCGATCCCTTATCTGGAGATCGTCGCTTTTTCCATGATCCCCTTAATGATCTTCCAGGCCTTCAAACAGTTTGCAGATGGTCTTTCCCAAACCAAATATGCCATGTACGCTACTTTGATTGCCAACGTGGTGAATATAGTCTTTAACTACCTCCTTATTTACGGAATATGGATATTTCCCCGGCTGGAACTCGAGGGTGCCGCCCTGGGAACGCTGATTTCCCGCTTCTTTATGCTGTGGTTTGTCTGGGAGATCCTGCGCCGTAAAAAGAAATTTAGGCAGTATTTCATGTGGTCCCGAAAAGAATTGCTGAAGCTGGCTGTCTTTAAAAGGTTATTTTCCCTGGGATTCCCTACCGCTTTACAGATGCTCTTTGAGGTGGCGATCTTTACCGCTACCGTGTTTCTAGCCGGTACCCTGGGAACCAATCCCCAGGCCGCAAACCAGATCGCCCTTAACCTGGCATCTATGACCTTTATGGTCGCGGTAGGGTTGGGGGTCACTGCCACCATACGTGTGGGGAACCAGAAAGGGCAGGAGAACTATGCCGATCTGAGAAGGATCGCTTTTTCCACCTTCTTGCTCGTTTTCCTTATTGAAGCTGTTTTTGCCCTTGGATTCATTCTCTTAAAAGACTGGTTGCCCACGTTGTATATCGATAATATGGAGGTGATCCTACTGGCGGCGCAGCTGTTAGTGGTGGCGGCCCTTTTTCAGCTGAGCGATGGACTGCAGGTAGTGATCCTGGGGGCACTGCGGGGATTACAGGATGTAAAGATCCCCACCGTGATTTGTTTCATTGCCTACTGGGTAATAGGATTTCCTGTGTCCTGGTACCTGGGGAAAGCCGGGGTATATGGCAGTATGGGCATATGGCTTGGTTTGTTGGCCGGGTTAACCACTTCGGCATTAATGTTGTATATTCGCTTTAACTATCTGAGCAAAAAACTGCTGATACAGTCTGAGCTCAGGCCCGAAAAAATTTAATAACCCGAATCTGATTTATTTATAATGGATTTCCCGAAGTTCCTTTTAGGAGACAACACCGACTACCCGGATGCAATTTTTATTATCCATACCGAATTCCCACGCTTTATTCTGAACCTCGAAAACGATGAGGTGGAATGGCTGGAGGATTTTGATGCGCAGGATGAGAAAGAACTGGCCTCAGAGGCTGAAAGCCTTATTGGGCAGGCAACCGATTTCTACGACAGGGAGATCTCCCGTTACGAAGAATAAACCCATACTACCGGAATGGATGAACTTATAGCTTTAGACCAGGAAATTTTTCTGTATCTCAATAACCTTGGGAGTACAGGTTGGGATACCTTCTGGAATGTTGTGACCAACAAATATTCCTCTATTCCCCTTTACCTGCTGCTAATAATCCTTTTATACCGCAGCATCGGGTTGAAAGCCACGGTTATTACGCTGGTTCTTGTGACGGGTCTTATCACTGTAACAGATCAGCTGGCCAATGTCTTTAAAGGAGGTTTTGAGCGATCGCGTCCCTGTGGTCAGGAAGGGGTAATGGAATATGCCAGGTTTGTGGCCGTAAGATGCGGTAGGTTTGGTTATTTCTCTGCCCATGCCGCCAGTTCTGCTGCTTTGGCTGTCTTTATGGGATCGATCCTGCGGCCGTACTATAAAAATTTGATCTATGTCCTTGGCTTATGGGCTGTTTTTGTGGCGTACAGCAGGATCTATGTGGGTGTTCATTATCCCGGTGATATTCTTACGGGAGCCGTGATAGGTATTGCTTTAGGTTATATTTTTTACAGGATCCAGCTTGTCCTGACAACCAGATATGAGGACCGCATTTTTGAAAAAGTCGAGGCTCTAAAGGTTGCGGTCGTTCAGAGATTCTCAAATTTTTCCAGAAGGTAGGCTGCCGCTTCAAACGGGGTGACCTGGTTCTTTTCCAGGGCTTCCAGCTGCTCTTTTAATGCCTCTTTTATCATGGGATTTTGATAGAAGCGATTTTTAAGGGTTTCATCAATGCTTTGCAGCAACCAGAATTTGTTCTGCCGGTGTCTGTTCCTTTCAAAGTGCCCGTTC
>JBEPWW010000297.1:0-3385 GCA_041642215.1 Salinimicrobium sp.
TGAGCTCATGACCGATTCCAAGGAGTGGTGGCCGGCAGATTACGGCCATTATGGAGGCCTGTTCATTCGTATGGCCTGGCACAGCGCAGGCACCTACCGCATAGGTGACGGACGCGGGGGAGCAAGTTCCGGCGGGCAGCGTTTTGCACCATTGAACAGCTGGCCAGACAATGCCAACCTGGACAAAGCCCGGCTGCTCCTGTGGCCGATCAAACAGAAGTACGGAAAAAAGATTTCCTGGGCCGATCTCATGATCCTTACCGGAAATGTCGCCCTGGAGTCCATGGGCTTCAAAACCTTCGGGTTTGGCGGAGGACGCGAAGATACATGGGAACCGCAGGAAGACATTTACTGGGGATCTGAAGGCGAATGGGTAGGAAACAAAGAGCGCTATGCTCGAGGGGAAACCCTGGAACAGCCCCTTGCCGCCTCTAATATGGGGCTTATATACGTAAATCCGGAAGGTCCCAACGGAAACCCAGATCCCATAGGTGCCGCCCAGGATATTCGTGAAACGTTTGGCCGCATGGCCATGAATGATTACGAAACAGTAGCCCTAATCGCGGGAGGACATACATTTGGCAAAACACATGGAGCTGCCGATCCCGTAGAAAATGTGTTGGAAGAACCTGCAGCCGCTCCCATTGAAGATATGGGCCTTGGCTGGAAAAACAAGTTCGGCACAGGGAAAGGCGCCGATACTATTACCAGCGGAATCGAAGGCGCCTGGACCAATACCCCTACCAACTGGAGCAACGGCTTTTTTGATAACCTTTTCAAGTATGAATGGGAATGCCATAAAGGTCCCGGCGGGGCTTATCAATGGAAACCAAAAGACGGGGCCGGGGAAGGCACTATCCCCGATGCACACGATCCCTCGAAGAAACACGCGCCATTCATGCTCACCACAGATATAGCCCTTCGCGAAGACCCCTCCTACGGAAAGATCTCCAGGCATTTTCATGAGAATCCTGAAGAGTTTGCAGACGCCTTCTCCAGGGCCTGGTATAAACTTACCCATCGCGACATGGGACCAATTTCCCGATACCTGGGTCCTGAAGTTCCCGAAGAAGAGCTTATCTGGCAGGATCCGGTCCCGAAGGTGGACCATGACTTGATAGATCGCGAGGATATCGCTGAACTGGAGAAAAAGATCTTCGCTTCAGATCTTAGTATTCCTCAACTGGTATCTACCGCCTGGGCCTCGGCTTCCACCTACCGTAACTCAGATAAACGCGGGGGTGCCAACGGGGCAAGAATACGACTGGAGCCTCAAAGGAACTGGGAAGTAAACAACCCACCCCAGTTGCAGAAGGTATTACAGCAGCTTGAAGAGATCAGGGAGGATTTCAATAAAGCACAAACGGGGAACAAAAGGATCTCTCTGGCAGATTTGATCGTCCTGGCAGGATCTCTGGCTGTAAAAAAAGCAGCTAAAGATGCAGGCTTTGAAATAGGGGTACCTTTTGCGCCGGGACGTACCGACGCCCTGGAGGAGCAAACTGACCCCGAACTGTTCGACCCGCTGGAGCCAATAGGAGACGGATTCCGTAATTATATGAAGGAAAGGAATCAGTTATCGGCTTCGGCTGAAGAAATGCTGGTGGATAAGGCCCAGTTGCTTGGCCTTACCGCCCCGGAAATGACAGTCCTGGTAGGCGGAATGCGCGTGCTGGGTACCAACTACGATGGATCTCAACACGGCGTTTTCACCAGGCGGCCGGGACAGCTTACCAATGATTTCTTTGTAAACCTCATGGATATGCAGACCACCTGGAAAGCAAAATCAGATTCCCAGGACCTGTTTGAAGGCCGGGATCGTTCCACCAACGAAATGAAATGGACGGGAACACGGGTTGACCTGATATTTGGTTCAAATTCAGAACTAAGAGCCCTGGCTGAAGTGTATGGATGCAGGGATTCCCAGGAGAAGTTCGTACAGGACTTCGTAAAAGCCTGGGATAAAGTGATGACCCAGGACCGGTTCGACCTGAAGGTTTGAGGGGAATAGAGCTGTTACCTCCACCCTCTATTAAGGTGAGGGAAAAATAATAAGAAGAGGCTGTCTGAAAAGCATAATTCATCGCTTTTTAGACAGCCTCTTTAAATTCTACACAGCCGTTTTTCTAAGCATCTACTGCCAGAACAGCATCTATGCGGGCAAGCAGGTCGTTCCAGTGATAGACGCTCAGCTGGTCGTTAACCCTGTTTCTCCTGGCCCTTAGATCTTTCCTTAGCTGTTCCAGGTCTCCACGCATTAACGCGATGATATCCGTAGAAGCAACTCTGCTGCTTTTTTCATTCTTCAGGTCCTGTACATATTTCGCGGCGGCATCCACATAGGCACGCTGAATGTTCCTCCTATAGGCATCGACTTTCTGAGAACGGTAGAGTTCCTCAAAAATACCTTTTCGAAGATCATTCATCATTTCTACCGCAGTATAAACCTGGTTTCCGTTGACCTGTTCATTGGTAATCATGCGCTGCAGGCGATTGTCATCCAAAAGTCCATTCAAAGCACGACTTTGCAGGTTCTGTACCCGCTCAATGGCACCTGAAGGTTCAATTCGCTCCAGAAGTTCACGCTCCAGCAGCCAGGTGGGTGTGGAAAAAGCATGCTCGTTTAAAAATGCCACTGCGGCCTTTTGTTTTTCTTCCGGCACATGAGTATAGACCGTTCCTTCCTGATCGGCAGTTTTGCGGGTTTCATATACCCCGCCAACATTCGCCACCACATGGGAAACATATCCCCTCCACATACCGGTCAACTCCCGGTACACTTCAGATAATTCAGAATAATCTGCATTGTCCTTTGAGGTCCACTCCACCAGGTTCGGCACTACTTTTTTCAGGTTGGCAAGACCATATTCACTGGCCTTCACCTGGTCATCACCCAGGCTTTCCCTTTGCGACTGCGGATCGATCCCGCCGTAACCGTTTCCAAATTCATACCATGGATTCCCGGCTTTCTCCAGGATCCATTTACTCAGTATCGGTTTCTCTTCCTGCGGACTGTTAGCTTCGGGAATATACCGGTAGCCCCAGTTAATGGCGTAAAGATCATACGGACCCATCATCCTGATGTAGCGCACGCCTTCATCTTCGGGCTGCGCCACGTAGTTCACACGGGCATAATCCATAATAGAAGGTGTAAGACCATACTTCTGGGTAAATTCCGAAGAACGCAGCGAATCTGTAGGATAGGCGGCGCTGGCTTTCATATTATGAGGCAAACCAAGGGCGTGGCCTACCTCGTGGGCGATCACCATGCGCATCATCTCCCCTATTTCCTCTTCGGGCGTATTAAGGGTACGTGCAGAAGGGTTCTGCGCCCCGGCCTCGATCATGTACCGGTTTCGGTAGGATCGCAGGTGGTTGTGATACC
>JBEPWW010000298.1:0-3354 GCA_041642215.1 Salinimicrobium sp.
ACGTATTGATATTCTTCTTGACGATGGAAGTTTTGAAGAGTTTGACATGTTTGTCACCCACAGGTGTACAAACTTTGGAATGGAAAATAACAAGGTACTTGGGGACGGGGTAGTTACGGGGCACGGCACTATAGATGGAAGAGTGGTTTACGTATTTTCCCAGGATTTTACTGTTTTTGGAGGATCACTTTCCGAAACCTTTGCTCAGAAAATATGTAAGGTCATGGACATGGCCATGAAAGCGGGGGCGCCAATCATTGGGATAAATGACAGTGGGGGTGCCCGCATTCAGGAAGGGGTTACCTCTCTGGCCGGTTATGCTGAAATTTTTGAGCGAAATATTCTTGCCTCAGGGGTGATACCACAGATATCTGCCATTTTTGGGCCCTGTGCAGGGGGGGCGGTTTATTCTCCTGCCCTTACAGATTTTGTTATGATGACCGAAGAGAACAGCTATATGTTTGTAACGGGACCTAAAGTAGTTAAGACCGTAACGGGGGAAGACATTTCTGTTGAAAATCTCGGGGGAGCGAATATCCACGCCTCAAAATCGGGCGTGTCTCATTTTAAGGTGTCCAGCGAAGAGAATGGCTTGTTGCTTTTAAGAAAGCTGCTATCATACCTTCCACAGAACAATCTTGAAGAAGCGCCCATCTTTACAAACAATGACCCCATAGACAGGCGGGATGATTTTTTAAATACAATTATTCCCGATAATCCTAACCAGCCTTATGATATGCAGGAGGTAATTTACAGTATTGTAGATGAAGGTGAATTTTTAGAAGTGCACAGGAATTACGCAAAGAATATCATTGTTGGTTTTGCCAGGATGAATGGGGAATCTGTGGGAATTGTAGCAAATCAGCCGAACTTTCTTGCGGGAGTGCTCGACAGTGATGCTTCCCGAAAAGCAGCCCGGTTCGTAAGGTTCTGTGACGCTTTTAACATTCCAATTCTAACTTTGGTCGATGTGCCCGGGTTCCTTCCCGGTAGCGGACAAGAATACGCCGGAATTATTATCCATGGAGCAAAATTAATGTTTGCCTATGGAGAGGCTACCGTTCCCAAGATCACGATCACACTGAGAAAATCCTATGGAGGAGCACATGATGTCATGAGTTGTAAGCAACTGCGGGGAGATCTTAATTATGCCTGGCCATCTGCAGAAATTGCCGTTATGGGTGCTTCGGGAGCTATTGAGGTATTGGAAGGAAGGGCTATGAGTGAGATACAGAATTCAGAAGAAAGAGCGAAATACAAGGCAGAAAAAGAACAGGAATATCAGCAGAAATTTGCAAATCCTTACCAGGCAGCAGCCTATGGATATATAGATGACGTGATTGAGCCCCGTAATACCCGTTTCAGGATCATTAGAGGTCTTCAATCCCTGCAAACCAAGAAGGTTACAAATCCCCCCAAGAAGCACAGTAATATACCTTTATAGTTAATTCATTATGGAAGAAACAACAACGTCTGTAGTAGACTGGTCACAAATATGGATCATCACGGGGGTAGGTTACACGGTGGTTTTCCTTGCCCTCCTATTGCTTATGTTCCTGTTTAACAGTATGCCGCGTGTTTTAAATCTCGGTCTTGGTAAGAAGATCAAAGAAGTGAGGGAAAAAGCCGCTGCGAGAAGGAATGGAGATGCCAAACAGGAAAAATATATTTCCGGGGATGTCAGCGCGGCAATCGGTTTGGCCTTAACCCTTTATTTTAAGGAGGAGCACGATGAAGAAAGCGGGATCATTACAATTAAACGGGTAGCCCGCACCTATTCCCCCTGGAGTTCCAAAATATATGGAGTAAACAATAATCCCCGATAATTTCTTCAAAATGAAAAGATTTGATTTTACCATAAACGGAAATAAATATTCGGTCCACATAAAAGATATAGAGGACGATCTTGCTACCATTCAGGTGAACGGGACCGAATACGTAGTAGAGGTCCACCAGGAAAAGAAAAAACCGGTCAAGACGCCTAAACTGGTTAGAGAAAGTGTCGTACGGCAACCCGGTGAAGGTCGAATAGAAAAAAAGCAATCTGCTGGAGGATTTCCTGTAGAGGCGCCGCTGCCTGGCAGCATATTTAAATTAAAGGTAAAAGTTGGCGATACAGTGGCTAAGGGAGATTCCCTGCTCATCCTGGAAGCAATGAAAATGGAGAATGACGTATTGGCAGATCAGGCAGGGGTAATAAAAGACATAAAAGTAAAGGAAGGAGATGCTGTTCTTCAAAACGATCTTCTACTCGTGATAGGGTAGCTTATTCATTCCCTAGAATGAATTTCGGCTCCCTAACCCGCTAAATTTCAATATTGTGAAAAAATTTTTAACCGTTATAAGCATACTGGGCATCTTGTATCTTATCCCGTTATTTTTTGGCGGGGAATTAATGGCCCAGAATATTCTTTCTGATGTTCCTGAAGAAAGCGGTGGCCTGGTAGAAGGCCTGCGCCACTTCTGGGAGTATACTGGTTTTTCAAACGTAAGTTTTGGAAACCTGATCATGATAGTCATAGGTCTGATTTTTATATTCTTAGCTATTAGGTTTCATTACGAACCTTTATTACTCATCCCTATAGGCACTGGAATTCTCTTGGGGAATATTCCTTTTGCCCCCGGTGCAGGAGTTGGAATCTATGAATCTGGTTCTGTGCTTAATTATCTTTATTTTGGAGTGACACAGGGAATTTATCCACCACTTATTTTCCTGGGAATTGGGGCTATGACAGATTTTTCATCGCTTATTTCAAATCCCCGGCTAATGTTACTTGGTGCGGCTGCGCAGATAGGTGTCTTTGGTACTTTTGTTGGCGCCGTGGCGCTGGGGTTTGAAGTTCATGAGGCGGGTGCGATATCCATCATTGGAGGGGCAGATGGTCCTACTGCAATTTTTGCTTCGGCCAAACTGGCGCCTCAGTTGATAGGAAGTATAGCTATTGCGGCTTATTCCTATATGGCATTGGTGCCGGTGATCCAACCCCCTATTATGAAATTGTTGATCACAAAAAAAGAGCGGCTTATTAAAATGAAACCTCCTCGTGCCGTCTCGAAAACAGAAAAAATTTTATTTCCAATCATTGGGTTGTTAATTACAACTTTCATTTCTCCATCGGCTATTCCACTTCTGGGAATGCTGTTCTTCGGGAACATTCTTAAAGAAAGTGGGGTCACAGATCGTTTAGCCGATACCGCCAGAACAAAAATGATCGATATTGTGACCATTCTGCTGGGAGTTACCGTGGGTGCTTCTACACAGGCAAGTGTTTTCCTTACCGGCAGTTCAATTAAAATTTTTGCACTGGGTGCTGTTTCCTTTATCATCGCTACCGCAGGGGGACTCATATTTGC
>JBEPWW010000299.1:0-3352 GCA_041642215.1 Salinimicrobium sp.
TAAGTACCTGGCAGTCCAATTTATTGCATATACCTCCAAGGTAACTATGAAGTTCGTTTTCCACGGGAGGTAGGATCAAAGGTGCTCTGTGTTTAGTGCTGAAAATAAGGTGGATATAATTTTTAACCAGAGATTGCCCCATAGTAGTTTATATATTACGCCCCTTCAGGGCTATGCTTAAGTTAAGGTTTTTTCCGATGGGCTACACCCATCGGTCTTATATACCGCCCCTTCAGGGCTGTACTTAAGATGCGCCTTATTACGATAAGCTGCACCCATCGTTCGTGAATGACGCCCCTTCAGGGCTCTATCTAAGTTACGGTTTTTTTTCGATGGGCTCCACCCATTATTAGTGGATCACGCCCCTCCAGGCTCTACATAAGCTAGGCTTTTTTTCCATGACCTGTACCCAATATTAAGATATCTCGCCCTTTCAGGGCTATGCTTCGTTATATTCTATTCTGATGGGCTGCACCCATCGTTCGTGGATTACGCCCCTTCAGGGCTATGGTTGATTATGCGGTATTCTGATGGATTTCACCCATGGTTTTATCTTTTACGTTTTCTCCTTCCTGTATACAATATAGCCCTGGAAGGGCTTAATTCATTAACATCCCGTGAAGCGGGATGATTAAAGAAGGAGGATGATAAAGCCCTGGAAGGGCGTAATTCATTAACATCCTGTGAAGCCGGATGAAAAAAGGGAGGACAAAAAAGCCCTGAAGGGGCGTAATATGAAAACATCCCGTGAAGCGGGATGGATTAAAGAAGGGTGGTATGAAACAGCCCTGCAGGGGCGTAATACTTCAGTCCTGAAGCTATCCTGCCCCTAAGTCTGCTCAATCACCTCCTTCAGCAAATTATCCAGGTCCTCCACCTGGGATCTACCCTGCACCAATATCCTAACCTGTCATGGAGTCTGGAGCCGATATGATCGCGGCCTGTGAAATCAAAATATTTCATAAATTGCCTCATTCCCTTTTCATTAAAAAATAATGAGCACCATGAACACCTCTCTAAAATCCCTCATCCACTTCACGTTCTCCCTTGCTTTCATAGCTGCTGTAAATGCGCAAAAGCCGGAAGATCCATCAACAGAAAATGCTGTTCCCGTTTTTGAAAATGGAGAAGCCCGGGTAGTGGCCGCCTTTAACGAACCCGAAAAATGGATAAGACACGACCTTTGGGTAGAAACGGAATTCGATACCGATGGAGATGGAAAACCCGACAGGATGCATGTGGGGGTGACAAGACCTCCACAAACAGAATCTGAAGGCCTAAAACTTCCTGTCATCTATGTTTCCAGTCCTTATTTTGCGGGAACTGCGGGGAACATTCCGGGGTTGTTTTGGGATGTAAAACACGAAATAGGGGAAATGCCGGAGGGGAGAACGCATCCCGAAGTTAAAAGAAGAGGGGAAAGACCCATCATCTCGAATGCTGAAATCGAGACCTGGGTTCCCAGGGGATTTATAGTGGTACATTCCTCCTCCCCGGGTACGGGTCTTTCGCAGGGATCACCAACAGTGGGCGGCGATAACGAATCCCTGGCTCCTAAAGCTGTGATCGACTGGCTAAACGGCCGTGCACAAGGTTTTACATCACCCACCGGTAATGAAACAGTAGAGGCGTACTGGACCACAGGGGATGTGGGAATGATAGGGACCTCTTATAACGGAACCATTCCCATTGCCGCTGCAACCACCGGAGTTGAAGGCTTGAAAGCTATTATCCCCATCGCCCCCAACACCTCCTATTATCACTACTACCGGTCAAACGGCCTGGTGCGATCTCCCGGCGGCTATTTAGGAGAAGATATTGATGTCCTGTACGATTTCATCCATAGCGGGGACGAAGCTAAACGTGCCTATAACAACGCTACTGTGAGGGACAAAGAAATGAAAGAGGGCATGGACAGGATCACCGGGGATTACAATGACTTTTGGGCCGGCCGGGATTATTTGAATGATATGGAACCTATGAAGGCAGCACTCCTGATGGCGCACGGATTCAATGACTGGAACGTGATGCCGGAACACAGCTACCGCATCTATGCGGCTGCCAGGGCTAAAGGAATTCCGGCCCAGATCTTTTATCATCAGGAGGGGCATGGAGGTGCGCCGCCTATGAAAATGATGAACAGATGGTTCACGCGGTACTTGCACAACATTGAAAACGGTGTGGAAAATGATCCCCGCGCCTGGATCGTTCGGGAAGGGGATGAACCTGTCAATCCCACGCCTTATGAAGAGTTTCCGAATCCTGAAGCTTCCGTCGTTACCTTTCATCCCGGAGCGGGGGCACCCGGAGCCGGTACCTTGACTACGGAAAGACCCGGGGAGCAGGGAACAGAAACGCTCATCGATAATTATTCCTTTCCGGGCTCTGCCCTGGCCCGGGCTGAGATCACCGATCACCGCCTGCTCTATGTGACAGAAGAATTGACCGAAGACCTGCATATTTCCGGGATTCCGGAGATCACGGTCAGACTGTCCGGCAGTAAACCTGCCGCAAACCTTTCGGTATGGCTGGTGTCCCTGCCGTGGACCGAAGGGAAGAATTCCCATATCAATGATAATATCATTAATCGTGGCTGGGCCGATCCGCAGAATCATAGCTCCCTCACCAATGGGGAACCTTTAGTGCCGGGCCGGTTCTATGAGGTGTCTTTTGAATTAAATCCCGATGACCAGGTCATTCCAAAAGGGCAAAAGATCGGACTGATGATCTTTTCCAGTGACAGGGAATTCACCCTTTGGCCCGAACCCGGAACCGAACTCACCGTAAATCTTGAAGGGACCACCTTAAGGCTGCCGGTTGTAGGAGGCAACGAAGCCGTAAACAAGGCAATGAACCGGTAGGGCAGCGAACAGAAGGCTTTGGGAAATTCCATAGTGGAAGCAGACCTCACAGGTTTTCGAAACCTGCGAGGTCTTTACTCATATTTCTCCTAGAGTGAATGAGACCTGACCTCCGGATTATGAACCCGACGCTCCAAAAAAGTGTGTCTGATTAATTTTCTATTCGTTGTGTTAGTGCCGCTTGCCGTCACCCTTTCCCGATGGTTCGGGAGTTTCAGGCCAAATACAGAATTATCCCAAATCAGGACTACATTTCAAATTTCTATGATGTGGCTGAATATACTTCCAGAATGCTTCACCTGCACTATTTAGATAATTCATAGAATAGTTAACCTTTGTATTTGAACCTACCTGGTAAATATATTCTGTACAGCCGTAAGAATATTTTGCTTTAAAACATACAATAGCAAAATAATAGGTTTTGTACTCAATAGTGGTAGTGTAAAAACTGACTTCAGAGATCGCATCACTTAAAGGGCTGCTGTAAGTAG
>JBEPWW010000300.1:0-3348 GCA_041642215.1 Salinimicrobium sp.
GCCCGGTCTCCCGCTCAAAAGCCTCATCGAAGGATGGGGTTTCTTTTGGGGGAGATCACCCCGAAAGTCTCGCGGGGTTCTGAGCGTAATTTCTGTTGGTGCTCCGGGCATCCAAAAAATATCGCCCTCTAACCCACGCTCCTGAACCGGAAAACTGATCCTGATATAACCCGGGGTTTTTCAGGAAATTTGGTCGAAACAGAATTTGAAAAAATTATCATTTTTTTAATAAAGCGGCTGCTGAAGTGTTAACACGGAGATAAATATGTAAGATGCGCATTGGAAACTTTGTACATTCCTCTTAAATAATCAAATCAAACTTCGGAAATGCGAAAATTGAACTCCCTTTTTCTGACCGGTACTATAGGAATGGCTGCCACCTCCATGCTGCAGATCCTTCTGGCTGCGATCCCTTCTGTGGGCTATCCTGCCTTAACTGCATTTTATCCCGTTTTTATCGTGATCCTTGGTGCAGGCACCTGGCAAATGATCCACAGGAAGAAAAAGCTGATCCGGTAACTGTTGTGACGGAGTGACGTTGTGATGAAGTGATGCTGGTGATTGGAGAACGGGGATTGGTTAATTGGGAACATACCGTTTACTGTTTTTCCGTTTGCTGTTTTCTGTTGATTTAACTGCTCATTCTAAATAGTCCTTTGTCATCCCGACAGAGGGGCTTCACCCGAGAGGGGAAAGACGTGACGAGGGATCTCATCCTGTGACGGAGTGATGTTGGAACGGAGTGATGCTGTGATGCAATGCTGTTGTTTGTTGTTTGGGGTTTGTTGTTGATTCAAAAGCTAATGGCTTTTGGCCTTTCGCTTTTGGCTCACTCCCATAGACAAAATATCAGATGGGCTTTTTCTGTATTCCCGAGAACTACATCCCTAAGGCCAATCCACCTCTAAACGTTAAACATTAAACGTTGAACAGCCGAAGGCCGCGACGAGGGATCTCATCCTGAGTGGTGAAATAAAACAAACTTCACCTGGTCATGAACAGATTGCCACGCTTCACTGCGTTCCGCTCGCAATGACATCATGGGCCCGAGACAACTTCAGAAATCCCAATGCACCTTTGCCCTCCTACGCTCCTCCAGAGCTCCGGCGGGTAAAAACGTTAAACCCTAAACGTTGAACAGCCGAAGGCCCCAACCGACCACCGACCACCGACCACGGACAACCGACAACCGAGAACCGAAAACCCTTACCTTTGTCTTCACGTACTCTTGAAGTCACCCATACATGGAGATAAAGAACCTGGCCCAGACCCCGTTGATCGATCTTATTGAATGCCTGCTGGAGGCTTTTTCCGATTATTTCGTGAAGATGCCGTCAGACCTGGTGTATTGGGAGGACCGGTTGAAAGGCGCACGGGTGGATTACAGCCTGTCTTACGGAATGTTCAATGAGGACCGGCTTGTGGGATTCATCATAAACGGGGTGGACCATCATCACGGGCAGCTTACGGCTTTCAATACCGGGACAGGGGTGCTGCCGGAATTCCGTTCGGGAAGGGTGGTGGACCGGTTGTACCAACACGCCCTGCCCCATTTTCAGGAGAGGGGCATTAAAAAATGCCTGCTGGAAGTCATTCAGAAGAATGAACGGGCCATTCGGGTTTATGAGCGCATCGGGTTCAGTAAGAAAAGGGAAGTCAAATGCTTCATGGGCCGGATCAATGCCTCGGCAAGAACCCCCGTTCTTCAGAAAATCCCTTTCGAAGAGATATGTGCTCTCAATTATCCCGACGATGAGCTGTATTCCTGGGACAACAGCCGGAGTGCGATCGAAGCTTCAGGAGATGTCTATACCTCCTGGCTCGTAAGGGATGAAATGGACCGGCAGGTAGGTTATTTTACCATCAACATAGAGATTGGCTATGTGGCGCGGATCTATGCGGAAAAAGAGCAATATGAACTCGTTTTGAACGGGATCGCCCTCTTGTGCAGATCAGTTAGGCTGAACAACCTGGATGTTACCCGAAGTTCCTTGTTGGCCGCCCTTGAAGAGGCCGGCCTGCAGAACCATGTTGACCAGTATGAAATGGAAATGCCGTTAAAGGGCTGAGTTTATCTCCCTTTTTGGATCCCGTTCAACAAGCTGCGAAGGAAAAACTCCGGAAACAGAAAAACAGCTTTTTCATAAGGAATCCCCTTCCGCTGCGTTTTATCTTTGTAAGATCAATTAAAATAAACCCCGGACCTATGGACCTTTTTCCGCCCGATCCTGACAAAAACCTGCTTCCGAAAGACGGTGATCTAAAGTACAAAGGCCGTATCCTCGACGCGGAAGAGGCCGGCTGGTATTTTCAAAAATTACTGGAGACTATTCAATGGAAACAGGATGAGGTGATGATCTTCGGGAAAAGGATCGTCACCGCACGAAAAACAGCCTGGTATGCCGCTGAAGAGTATGAGTATACCTATTCAAAGATCACCCGGAAAGCCCAGATCTGGACCCCCGAACTGGTTCAACTCAAGGAGCTGGCAGAGCAGGTAACAGGCCGGGAATTCAATTCCTGTCTGCTTAACCTTTATCACAGCGGGGAAGAAGGGATGTCCTGGCATTCAGATGCCGAGGCAGAGTTGGGGAAAGAACCTGCTATTGCTTCCCTTAGTCTTGGGGCAGAGCGAAAATTTGTCGTAAAGCACAAAATTTCCAAGGAAAAGAGGGAACTTCAGCTGGAAAATGGCAGTCTGCTCCTCATGTCGGGGCCAATGCAGCGGTTCTGGCTGCACAGCCTTCCGAAGACAAAGAAGGTAAAGGAGCCGCGCATCAACCTTACCTTCAGGAATATTGTGGTAACTTAAAAAATGGAATACCCGGTAAGGGTGGTGAGCCGTTCCAGGGCTGCCATGCCCAGGGCTGAATTGCCCTTTGGGTTCAGTGGGGGGCTCCATACCGCAACGGCATAGTCGTTCGGGTTGACCGCTACTATACCGCCGCCCACGCCACTTTTTCCCGGCAGACCGACCTCAAAGCTGAATTCCCCGGCTTCGTCATAAAATCCGCAGGTCTGCATCAGGGCGTTAATACGTTTTACCTGCCGACCCGTGAGAAATTCCCGGTCAGATTCCAGGATAGTGCCCCGGTTGGCAAAGATGATGAAGGCCCGCGCCAGTTCTTCGCAGGACATGGCGATGGCACACTGATGGAAATAAAAATCCAGGACATCTTCCACATCGTTCTCAATATTTCCGAAGGATTTGAGGTAATTCACCATGGCGTAATTCCGGTACCCTTCAGAGCGTTCAGATTCGGCCACTTTCGTGTCAAAGTCGATATCCTGATTGCCGGTGATCTCATGTATAAATGTTAGCAGGGCAGCCTTGGGGTTGGAGAAATA
>JBEPWW010000301.1:0-3346 GCA_041642215.1 Salinimicrobium sp.
TCGTAAAATGAAAAAAAAATGAAATGATTAAAACAGATATGTTGATCATCGGTGCGGGGCCTACTGGCCTTTTTACCGTATTTGAAGCAGGATTGTTAAAATTAAAGTGTCACCTCATAGACGCGCTTCCTCAACCGGGGGGGCAATGTTCTGAGATTTACCCCAAGAAGCCTATTTATGATATTCCGGCTTTTCCCGAGATCCTGGCCGGCGACCTGGTCGATAATCTCATGGAACAGATTCGCCCTTTCGAACCCGGATTCACACTGGGGGAAAGAGCCGAAACTATTGAGCGGCTGGAAGACGATACTTTTGTGGTGACCACCAACCGCGGCACCCGGCATAATGCGCCGGTAGTGGTGATCGCGGGCGGTCTGGGTAGTTTCGAGCCAAGAAAACCACCTATTCCTAATATTTCAAAGTATGAGGATAAAGGAGTGGCCTATATCATAAGGGATCCTGAAGTGTACAGGGATAAAAAAGTAGTGATCGCCGGAGGCGGGGATTCTGCCCTGGACTGGGCGATCTATCTTACAGACGTGGCCGCAGAGGTTTCCCTGGTGCACCGCAGAAATGAGTTTAGAGGAGCGCTGGATTCTGTTGAGAAAGTCTCAGAACTGGCCCAGCAGGGAAAGATCAACCTTATTACAGAGGCCGAAGTGGTAGGCCTTCGCGGAGAACAGGAATTGGAAGAAGTGGTGATTCGCCATAAGGGGGAAGCCTCTGACGAGGAAATAAAAACCACCGATCATTTTATCCCGCTTTTCGGGCTCTCCCCAAAACTGGGGCCTATTGCCAACTGGGGGCTGGAGATCGAAAAGAACGCCATAAAGGTGGATAACAGTTTCGATTATCAAACCAATATTCCCGGGGTATATGCCATTGGAGATGTAAATACCTATCCCGGAAAACTAAAACTTATCTTGTGTGGCTTTCATGAAGCCGCCATCATGTGCCAGAGCGCTTACCAGCGTATCTTCCCAGACAAGCGATATGTCATGAAGTACACCACCGTTAGCGGTATCAGTGGGTTTGATGGTAGTAAGAAAGAAGCCAAACGGGAAGTTGTAAAAAAATTATAGTCAAAAAAGCCGGGGTCTAAGGAGTTAATTTTAAACCCCTTAGGTCCATTTAGTTGAAATATGTCAGATATTAAGATTACCATCATTGACAGGCAGGGGAAGGCCCACGAAGTGGACGCTCCCACAGATATGAATATGAACCTGATGGAGGTGATTCGTTCTCATGAACTCGCTCCTGAAGGCACCGTAGGAATTTGCGGGGGGATGGCCATGTGCGCTTCCTGCCAGTGTTATATGATGAGCCATGAACACCTGCTACCCGAAAAAAGTTACGAAGAAGAAGATATGCTGGACCAGGCATTCTTTGTAAAGGATAGCAGCAGGCTTAGTTGCCAGATCCCTATCACAAAGGAGCTGAATGGCCTGGAGGCCAAACTGGCTCCTCATTCAGAAGACTAAATGCTGTAAAAGATAAAAAAGGGTGCGGTTTTTGAAAACCGTGTTGACGAACTGATATGTAATGAAGATGAACCTATTTGCGGTCATAATTTTTTATTCTGGAGAGTCCCGGGGGGAATTACTTCAGGCAGAGGGAGTGGTCTCCAAAGCACCCCTAAAACTGAAATCTGAGTGTTGCGAGAAATATAAAAAGGGCAAACGCTGTAAACGTTGCCCTTGCTTTGATTTAGAAGTCAGGTAAAAAATCAGTCCTCGCAGGTTTCGAAAACCTGTGTAGTCTACCTGGTTTTACTACTGAAATGCCGGAATCCCCGTAATATCAAAACCGGTGATCAATAAATGAATATCATGAGTACCTTCATAGGTGATGACGCTTTCCAGGTTCATCATATGCCTCATGATACTGTATTCTCCTGAAATTCCCATTCCACCAAGTATCTGTCGGGCTTCCCTGGCAATTTTGAGCGCCATTTCTACATTATTCCTTTTAGCCATGGAGATCTGTGCTGAGGTCGCCTTACCTTCATTTCGCATGACTCCCAGCCTCCAGGCCAGTAGCTGTGCCTTGGTGATCTCGGTGATCATTTCGGCCAGTTTTTTCTGTTGTAACTGGAAAGAGGCGATCGGTTTCCCAAACTGTTCCCGTTCCTTTGAATATCGTAGAGCGGTATCATAACAATCCATAGCGGCACCAATGGCTCCCCAGGCAATCCCGTACCGTGCAGAATCGAGGCAGCCAAGAGGGGCTCCAAGTCCACTTTTTTCGGGAAGCAGGTTCTCTTTCGGCACCTTCACATTATCAAAGATCAATTCCCCGGTGGCACTTGCACGCAGGGACCATTTATTATGGGTTTCGGGAGTGGAAAAACCTTCCATTCCACGCTCTACAATGAGTCCGTGAATACGACCTTCCTCATTCTTTGCCCAAACAACTGCGATATCGGCAAAGGGGGAATTGGAGATCCACATTTTAGCACCATTCAACAGGTAATGGTCTCCGTTGTCTTTGAAGGTACTGGTCATTCCGCCGGGATTGGATCCATGGTCGGGTTCGGTGAGCCCAAAGCAGCCCATCATTTCCCCGGAAGCCAACTTAGGCAGGTATTTTTTCTTTTGTTCTTCTGTGCCGTATTTGAAGATGGGGTACATGACCAGGGATGATTGCACAGAGGCAGTAGAGCGTATCCCACTGTCGCCTCTTTCGATCTCCTGCATGATAAGGCCATAGGAGATCTGGTCAAGACCTGCCCCGCCGTATTCCTCCGGAATATAGGGACCAAAAGCGCCAATTTCGGCCAGTCCGTTGATCACATCCTTCGGGAATTCGGCTTTTTGGGCCGCTTCTTCTATGATAGGGGACACAGAGCGCTTCACCCATTCCCGGGCAGCGTCGCGTACCATTTTATGTTCGTCGGAAAGTAAGTCGTCGAGATTATAATAATCTGGAGCCTGGAATTGATCTGCTTTCATGGTGGTAAGTTTCTTTAAAATAAGGTTTGTGAAGTAAATTTAAGGAAACAAATCTTGTGGACAAGCGGGAAAAAGGTTTAATAAAAAGACGTTTAGACCAGACCTCACAGGTTTTCAAAACCTGTGAGGTCTGAACGATGTAAAATTAATCTTCAGTTACATCTTCAAATAAAAATCCTTTACCAGCTCGATGTATTCCGGGGTGTATATATGCCTGGCGGTTTCGATCACCAGCTCATCTTTCTGAACTTCAGCTTCTGAAAAGCCCAATTCCAGCAGACTTCTTTTCACCGGGGATTCCGGAGTGCCTTTTACGCGGGTGATGTGCTGCGGGAAGAGTTCAAAGTTGCCTGCGATATTCAGGAATTTTTCCTCCTCTGCCTGCGGAATAACCA
>JBEPWW010000302.1:0-3335 GCA_041642215.1 Salinimicrobium sp.
AAACATAATGACCTGGAAGAAGTGGGGATGGATACATATCATCATACAATGTTTGAGATGTTGGGAAACTGGAGTTTTGGTAATCCTGAAGGGAAACAGATCAACGGAGTAGGCGGTTATTTTAAGCAAGAAGCCATTCATTGGGCCTGGGAGTTATTGACCGAGGTTTATAAGATCGATAAGGACATCCTCTACGTTTCGGTCTTTGAAGGCAATGACGCCGAAGACCTGCCGCTGGATAAGGAGGCGCTGGATCTTTGGAAGAAGATCGTGCCCGAAGAGCGGATCATCTATGGGAACAAAAAGGACAATTTTTGGGAAATGGGCGATCAGGGGCCATGTGGTCCTTCTTCAGAGATCCATGTAGACCTGCGTTCTGAAGAGGAAAAATCCAGAGTGCCCGGGAGGGACCTGGTCAATAAAGACCATCCCTTGGTGGTAGAGATCTGGAACCTGGTTTTCATACAGTTCAACCGAAAGGCCGATGGTTCCCTGGAGAAACTTCCGCAGCAACACGTGGATACGGGAATGGGCTTTGAGCGTCTTTCCATGGTGCTGCAGGGCAAGAAATCAAATTATGACACCGATGTCTTCACGCCTCTCATACAGGAGATCGAGAAGATCACCCGCTCCACCTACGGGGAGAACGAGGAGGTGGATATCGCTATACGGGTGATCGCAGATCATGTTCGGGCAGTGGCTTTCGCCATTGCAGACGGGCAACTGCCGGGGAACACCGGGGCCGGGTATGTGATTCGCCGAATCCTGCGAAGGGCTATCAGGTATGGATTCACCTTCCTGGGGCAAAAGGAGGCGTTTATACATAAGCTGGTGAACATCCTGAGCGCGCAGATGGGGGAAGCCTTCCCTGAGCTGCGTTCACAAAAAAACCTGTGCGAAAATGTGATACGGGAGGAGGAAAATTCCTTTTTGAGAACACTTGACCAGGGGCTTGTGCTGTTGGACCAGATCATCAAAGAGAGCGATAACAGGGAGGTCTCCGGTAAAAAGGCATTTGAGCTTTATGATACCTATGGTTTCCCCATCGATCTTACGGCATTGATCCTTGGTGAAAAAGGCTATACCCTGGATGAAAAAGGCTTTGAGGAGGAGTTGCAGAAACAAAAGAACCGCTCGCGAAATGCGTCAAAAGTGACCTCGGGAGACTGGCAGGTCCTGGCAGAGGAGCAGCCGGAAGGTTTTGTGGGTTATGACAGCCTGGAAGCCCGGGTGAAGATCCTTCGCTACCGTAAAACAGCATCCAAAAAAGAAGGGGAGCAGTACCAGCTGGTCCTTAACAGGACACCTTTCTATCCTGAAGGCGGAGGCCAGGTAGGGGACAGGGGAGTGCTGGAAGCTGCCAATGGCGAAGTGGTGTATATCGATGATACCCGTAAGGAGAATAACCTCATCATTCACCTTACCAAAAACCTACCCAAAGATCCTTCGGCCTCTTTCAGGGCCGTGGTCAATGCGGTACAGCGGGCCCGTACGGCTGCAAACCACTCGGCAACCCACCTGCTGCATCAGGCCCTGCGAACGATCCTGGGGACCCATGTGGAACAAAAAGGCTCCATGGTGCAAAGTGATTACCTGCGTTTCGACTTTTCCCATTTTAGTAAAGTCACTGCGGAAGAGATAGCAGAAATAGAACATTTTGTCAATTCCAGGATCGCCGATAAACTGCCATTGATAGATAACCGGGAATTGTCCTACGAGGAGGCCATTGCAGACGGGGCCATCGCCCTGTTTGGAGAAAAATATGGCGATAAGGTGCGGGCAGTCCGGTTTGGGGATTCCATCGAGTTATGTGGGGGGACCCATGTGGGGAACACCTCAGATATATGGCATTTCAAGATCGTTTCTGAAGGCGCTGTCGCCGCCGGAATTCGCAGGATAGAGGCCATTACTTCTGAAGCTGCCAAGGAATATTTTATGGCCCAGGCAGAATCCCTGAATGAGGTGAAAGCCGTTTTAAAGAACGTGAAGGATCCCGTAAAAGCGGTGCAAAACCTGCAGGAAGAAAATACTGAGCTTAAGAAGCAGGTGGAAAGCCTTCTTAGGGAGAAAGCCAAAAACCTGAAAGGGGATCTCAGGAATGAGATCAGGGATTTTGACGGTGTGCAGTTCCTGGCCAAAAAAGTGGACCTGGACGCAGGCGGAATAAAAGATCTTTCTTTTCAGCTGGGAGATGAGATGGACAATCTTTTCCTGATTTTTGGAACCGAACAAAACGGGAAGGCTTTATTATCCTGTTATATCTCCAAAGGCCTTGTAAAGGAAAAGGACCTGCATGCCGGTAAGGTCGTTAAGGAGCTTGGAAAATACATACAGGGAGGCGGTGGAGGCCAGCCTTTCTATGCCACTGCCGGTGGCAGAAAACCCGAAGGTATCGAAGAGGCCCTGCAAAAGGCAGCCGACTTTATTAAGTAATATCCACTCCTGCAAAGCTTTTCCCTCCCCGGAAAAAGCCGGGGAGGGGGAAGGGATAAATCAGAAATATGGAATTCCGGACGAAATTACCCAGACAATCCCATGATCCTAAGATAGGATATGATTCCAGGGTACTTTTGCTGGGCTCCTGCTTTGTGGAGAATATCGGGAACAAGCTTGATCATTATAAATTCCCGAGCCTCCTGAATCCTTTTGGGATCCTTTTTCACCCTGTAGCCATTTCCGATTTTCTTGAAAAGGTAAAAAGTGATTCGGTTTTTACTGAAGAGAATGTTTTTTTTCATAATGAACGCTGGCATTCTTTTCGGGCTCATTCGGCTTTGAGCAGTCCCTCCAGGGGAACCCTGTTAAGGGAGCTGAATGCCGCGGTAAAGAAGACCCATTCCTTTCTGCGGGAGGCTACGCATGTGATCATCACTCCCGGGACAGCCTGGGGTTACCGGTATAAACAAAGCGGGGAGGTCGTAGCCAACTGCCATAAGCTGCCGCAGGTAAATTTCAACAAGGAACTGCTGGAAGTGCAGGAGCCGTTAAGACAGGCTGTGGAACTGGTGAGAGCTGTAAATCCCGGAGTGGCTGTGATCTTTACGGTGTCCCCGGTAAGACATCTTCGGGATGGATTTATTGAAAACCAGCAAAGCAAGGCAAAGCTCATCTCTGCTGTGCATGAGGTGATCGCTTCCGGAGAGAATTTGCACTATTTTCCCTCTTACGAGATCATGATGGATGAATTGCGGGATTACCGTTTTTATGCAGAGGATATGCTGCACCCGGCACCTGTAGCCATAGATTATATATGGGAACGCTTTGCAGAGAGCTGGATGACTCAGGAAACCATGGGGGTATTAAAAAAAATTGAAACTATCCAGAAAGGGCTTTAG
>JBEPWW010000303.1:0-3333 GCA_041642215.1 Salinimicrobium sp.
TCCGTCCATGCTCGCTGTGAAGAAATACATGTGGGTGGTAAGCATCATTATTTTGATACAGGTCACTTTTGGTGTGGTCACCGCACATTATGGTGTGGAAGGCGATGGCTTTTATGGTCTTGACCTGGCCGAGATCCTGCCGTATTCCATTACCAGGACCTGGCACGTACAGCTGGGCATTCTATGGATAGCTACGGCATGGCTTGCAACCGGTCTTTACATTGCTCCGGCTGTTTCAGGCAAAGATCCTAAATTCCAGAAATTCGGGGTGAATTTCCTCTTTGTTTGCATCCTTATCATCGTGGCCGGTTCAATGGCCGGACAATGGATGGGGGTCATGCAGAAACTTGGATTGGTTGAAAACTTCTGGTTTGGACACCAGGGTTATGAGTATGTTGACCTGGGAAGGTTCTGGCAGATATTTTTGTTCGTGGGACTGTTCGTATGGCTCGCCTTGATGGTACGTCCATTATTACCGGTGATTCGCAGCAAAACTTCTGAAAGGAATCTTTTGATCATGTTCCTGGTATCCTCGGCAGCTATTGCCCTTTTCTATGGAGCCGGTCTCATGTGGGGGCGTCAAACGAATCTCGCGATCGCCGAATACTGGCGCTGGTGGGTAGTTCATTTGTGGGTGGAAGGCTTCTTTGAAGTTTTTGCTACCGTAGTGTCTGCCTTCCTGTTTGTAAGGCTGGGGCTGTTACGCACCAAAACTGCAACCATGAGTGTACTTTTGGCCACGGTCATCTTCCTTTCTGGGGGGATCCTGGGGACTTTCCACCACCTGTATTTTAGTGGAACTCCAACAGCCGTGATGGCACTGGGAGCAACTTTCAGCGCTCTTGAAGTAGTACCTCTTGTGCTTATTGGATATGAAGTATATGAGAACTATAAACTCAGTAAGGCCACCCAATGGCTAAAGGATTATAAGTGGCCCATTTACTGCCTCATCGCAGTAGCATTCTGGAACTTCCTGGGTGCCGGTATTTTTGGATTCATCATCAATCCACCCATAGCCCTTTATTACATGCAGGGATTGAATACCACGGCCGTTCACGCGCACACAGCCCTTTTCGGGGTATATGGAATGCTGGGAATAGGTCTCATGTTGTTCGTTCTTAGAAGCCTCTACAGGGTGCAGGTATGGAATGATAAATTGCTCGCTTTCTCTTTCTGGTCTATTAATATAGGTTTGATCCTTATGGTCCTGTTAAGCGTCCTGCCTATAGGTTTGCTACAAACCGTGGCCAGCGTGAATGAAGGAATGTGGTATGCCCGCTCAGCAGATTTTATGCAGCAACCGGGAATGGATACCCTTAGGTGGATGCGGGCCATAGGTGACACTATTTTTGCCGTGGGACTGGTCACTTTTGTATGGTTCGTTTTCTCCCTGGACAGCCGTAAGAAACTGCCAAAAGATAAAAAAGAGCAGCTGCATGGCGAAAAGGAACCTACAGAAGAATTAGAGGAAGTGTTCTAATTAAATAAGACGTTAATGATCCTATAGGGGGATGTGAGAAATGGGACTGCCAGGGCCGGAGCATGGAAACTTCGGCAACGGAGTCTTTCCTCTTCCATCCCTCTATTTTTTTATACTTTTAGCACATGATCAACACCAAAAAACACACGAACATCGCCCTGGGATATTTCTTCCTCGCCGCCTTGCTCGGCATCTTCCTGCGTTTGTTCTTTGTTACCTCTATCCCGGCCAATTACCGGTTTATTGTACATACGCATTCCCATATTGCATTATTAGGTTGGGTGTATGTGGCTCTCACAACCCTCATTTATCACCTGTACTTTTCTGGCACAGGCAAAGCCCCTGTGTACCGCAGGATATTCTGGTTCACCCAGTTTACCCTGCTTGGTATGCTGCTTAGCTTTCCTTTCCAGGGTTACGCCTTGTTCTCCATTATCTTTTCCACTTTATTTCTCATAGCTTCTTATTTTTTTGCCTGGTTCGTTATCAAGCATATTCCAGAGCATCATAAATCAACCTGGTCCTTCAGGTGTGTGAAAGCCGCCATCTGGTATATGGTCTTTTCCAGCATTGGGCCCTGGGCTTTAGGAGGCATCATGTCCACTTTAGGGAGCACCTCCATCTGGTATAAACTGGCGATCTACTTTTACCTCCACTTCCAGTATAATGGCTGGTTCATCCTCGCCCTTACCGGATTTTTGTTCTACTTCCTGGAAAAACATGATCTAATGCCCGGGAAGAAAACCCTTAAGAAGTTCTTTTTTTTGATCAACAGCAGTATCCTCCTCACCTTCTTTCTTTCGGTGCTTTGGACGAAACCCCATTTCATCTACTACCTACTGGCAGGGGCAGGCGCTATAGTTCAGGTATGGGCGTTTTTCCATCTTTTCAGGATCCTTAAGAAACGCGCCGGGGAGCTTAAAAAGATCTTTTCCCCATTCACCGGCTTTCTTCTCAAACTCACGGCGGTTCTTTTACTCGCAAAAATTCTTATGCAGCTCCTCTCCGGAATTCCCTTTTTTGCCGATCTCGCATTCCGATACAACGACTTTGTTATCGGCTATCTGCACTGGGTATTTCTCGGCGTTGTCAGTATTGCCCTTTTCGCTTTTCAAAAAGCTACCAATCTCCTGAAGGTATCCAGCCCCGTTTTTGGGATCTATTTCACGGGGTTCATCCTCTCTGAGATCCTTTTATTTTACAGGGGAAGTGCCCTTTGGCTGAGGCTTCCTTTCTTTGGAGATCATTTTACTACATTGCTGATCGTTAGTTCCTTACTCCCCATTTCCGTGGGAATCATTTTATTTAGAAATACTTTAACAAACAAGTAAAACTTCTCCTAAATAACATTGCTTTATTAAAGCCTTAACGGCGATTGCCCCGGTTTCTGATTATATTATAGACATGAAACTATCAGCAATTTTTTATATAACGATCACGACCATACTTCTGGCGGCCGTAGCTACCCTCGTATATTATAACGTGGCCTATGACATTGTTTTCTACACCGTCCTGGCCGGACAAGCCTGGTGGATCTTCACCGTATATAAGGTCCTCACTGATGATTATTCAACAGATAAGACCTTCGACGACTGGTACGAAGACCACCCTATCGGCAGGGAATAAACACGTTATGGATAGAAGAAAGGTATCCCCCGGCATCCCGGGCAGGATTACCTATGTTTAAATCTTTTCCATACCCTGTCCTTTTATCAAACTTTACCTTTCGGGTATTGATCATTCAAAGGCTGATCAAAATCATATTTTTTAAGTTGCTCATTTTAAATATTTGCACCGGTACGAAACTAGCAATTAATTTTTATGGAGTATTTATCTTGTTATCAATGTGGTGA
>JBEPWW010000304.1:0-3323 GCA_041642215.1 Salinimicrobium sp.
GTGGGTGTTCACCGTATCGATCGAGATATGCAGTTCCCCGGCGATCTGGGCTGAACTTTTTCCAATTGCCACCAGTCTGAGCACTTCCCGGGCGCGTTTGCTGAGGCCGGAAAATTTTGTCAGGTTCTCTCTGGAAAACCTGTTCTGCCCAAGCAAACGCTCTGCTTTATTAGTGACAGATCTTAGATGGTCCACGGGTAAAGCTGCGGTTATGGAGTGAGTGGGATTGCCGGCCTTATCCCGGTGAAAAATCCCTAAAGAACCCAGGTGCCATACCCATTCATTTTTTAACTTCACCTGGTGAAAGAAGGTAAAGGTTTCCCCGGGATCATTCTTTTGGAGGAGGTTCTCCAGTTCTTGAAGATATTCTTCCATAAACTCCACATTCAGGAATCGTTCTGTATAGTTTTCTCCTATGGATATCAACTCTTTCATGCTCAGGCCGAGAAGTTCCAGGCCATTTGAGGTCAGGAACACGGGTTTAAAACCGGCGATTTCATGGATCACGACCACGCCAGCCATAAGTTCTGCCTGAGGTGCAAAAAGGTCAATTTTTTCGTCTATTGTCACTTCTGTTATTTTCTGGGATGACCTTTGGCAGGAGTATTATGACATTACTTTCTGAACTGAGGACATCCTGTTGTTCTTTGATCTTTTTGGGCCACGAATATATAAATTCCAACCTGGAGGAGTAGGAACATATCATAATTGTGAGGTAGGAGGAGAAAAGTGTCTACTGTTTTGGTGACCGGTTATACCGCTCCATTAGCTGCAGGACGGTGTGCAGGGGGAGGGATTCCACTTTGTTGCCGTCACGACCGGTCATGGTCTCAGCGGCGAAAAGTGAATTAAGGATGGCCTCTTCTGTAGCTTCAATAGTGGCTAAAAAGAGGGGAGTGGTAGCCTTATTATTGAGGACACGGCTGTTATAATACCTGGATTCCCCTTCTATAATAAGATTTTCTGCTGCGGTGGACATGGCGATAACGTAGTCTCCGCTCCCGTTCGATGCGATCCCTCCCGTCTTTGCCAGCCCCAGCATGGCCCTTTTTGCCAGGCGTTCGAGGTTACGCGAGTCTAGCGGAGCATCTGTGATCACCACGATCATGCAGGATCCGTCGGCTTCGTTGGTTTTGGCATAAGGATACCTGTTCATCTCCCTGGCGATAGGCACCCCTGCGATCTCCAGGATTCCTCCAAAGTTGGACTGGACCAGGACTCCTACCGTATAACCTCCCGAAGATTCGGGAATAATCCGGGAAGAGGTGCCGATACCTCCTTTAAATCCAAAGCAGATCGTTCCCGTGCCGGCTCCCGTATTTCCTTCTTCGACCGGGCCGCTGCCGGCGTTTTCTATGGCCGAAAGTACATGTTCCTGTGTGACATGCCTCCCTCTTATGTCATTCAGCCATCCGTCATTAGTCTCCCCAACTACCGCATTGACAGAACGTACTTCACGATTTCCGGGATGTTCAAGCGCATGGGTAATAAGAGCATCTGAGGCCACGGGAACACTAAGGGTATTAGTGAGGACGACCGGGGTTTCTATATTACCCAGTTCCCTGACCTGGGAGTAACCTGCCAGCTTCCCGAATCCGTTCCCAATGTGGATGGCCGCGGGCACTTTATTACGGAAAATGTTCCCCGTGTGAGGTAAAATAGCGGTTACCCCGGTGCGAATACTATCTCCCGAAATGATGGTGGTATGTCCTACCCGTACTCCTTCCACATCTGTAATGGCATTATACGGTCCGGGAGGCAGTACTCCAATCTCAATCCCGTGATCCCGTAATCTTTTGGTCTGAGCTAATACCTGGGAACAGGTCAAAATCAGAAATAAGATCGGAAGAAATGGTTTGATTGTCTGCATATTGTTTGGTGATTTAGGGGATGGGGAAGGTTTAGGGAGTAGGCCGGTGTGCCAGCAGCGCCTTAGCCAGAATGCGATTGGGATCTATGAGATCCAGTCCAAAAAGTTGTTTTTCATACAGGGCCAGCGGAATTTCGGTACAGCCAAGGATAACAGCCTCTGCCCCTTGTTGTTTGAGATGTGCTACAGCAGCCCGATATTCTTCCTGGGCTTTTTCCTTTACAGGGGAGGGATGGGCCTTTACGCCAAATTCTTTGTTATAGGTGGCCTCATGCACACGGTGTTGCCAGGAGTCCTCGGGTTCTGCTATCTCAAAACCGGCTTCTTTTAGAGCAGTGCGGTAAATTCCTGTTGTTCGGGTACCGTTGGTACAAAGGATACCAATCCTGCTGCCCTCATATTCCCGCTGCAGGTGCCTGGTTACCTCATGTATAAGATTCAGCAGGAGGAGCCTGCTGCCATTCTTTTGTAATTCCTTGCCGATCACATCAAAAATAGGGTCTGCATGGGCTGTGTTGCAGGGTATGGCTGCCACTTTAGCCCCGGTCTTCTCCATATCCAGCAGGATAGCCGCAAGGGCATAAGCCGGATTGGTTTTTTCTTTTCCAAGCAGGTAGGCTGTTCGGTCGGGGATCCTGCCGGGCAGGGAAAATAAGAGCACCGACGCATGGTCCTGATCCCGGGAGGCAGGTGTTTCTTCCGTGATCTTTTTGAATATGTCCATGCCGGCCAGTGGGCCAACCCCTCCAACAATTCCTATCATATTGATCGTATTCTGATTGCTAAGCCCTAAGCTATTAATATTAATTCTGTTTTTCAAAAACGGTACATCTTGGCATAACAGATTTTTCCGGGTATAAGAACTTTGTTGAAATTTCCTGAATTTAACTAAAAAATATGAGTAACAAGGATTTTAGGTTGGGGTTTATATGTGTAAAGAGATAATTTTTTGTAAAGTTTTTATTCTTTCAGGTGGTTCAAAATCTTTTTCCAGGTCATTATTCTTCCAGCATCTTGATGAGCTTTCGTGCGGTCTTTTCTGCTGAAGCCGGGTTCTGCCCGGTAATAAGCTTTCCTGATACCTTAACCTTTGAAGCATAGGGTAGGGTGGCAGAAGAATAATTAGCCCCGAGGGTCTTTAGGCGGTCTTCCAGGCTAAAGGGTACATTATTGCGAAGGCCGGCCATTTTTTCCTCAGTGTTCGAAAAGGCTGTTACTTCTCTGCCTTTCAAGAGATCGGGTTCTTTTGTGGCGGCCTTTAATAGACCTGCCGGCCCATGGCATACTGCGGCTATGGGTTTGTCCTGGCGGAAAAAATCCGCTACCAGGATGGCGTTGTCCTCATCTTCTGCCAGGTCTCCCATGGGGCCATGGCCTCCAGGGAAAAATACGGCGTCAAATTCTGATGCCTTTACGTCTGTAAGTTTAAGTGTATATTTAAAGGCGCTTTTCG
>JBEPWW010000305.1:0-3310 GCA_041642215.1 Salinimicrobium sp.
CGATCTGTCCCAGGACTCCGAAGAAACCAAGAATCCCCAAAAGAACCCCCAAGGCAGCCATTCCTCCTATCACCAGAGGGAAAACTTCGAATTCCCACATCTCTTGGGGTTTTGGGATCTTTTTCATCCCGATGTATTTATTGACCCCATCAATGTTCTGAATGTCAAATTCTTCTTCCCCTTCTATGCCGGAAATGTAGATATTCATGCCAAGAGGGTCCGGATATTGAGGGGCTCCAAGTTGAATATTCCATAAAGGAAAGAGAAACAGACCTAACAATAGCAGTGATCCCACTATCATTAAAATTCCTGACTTTTTCATTATTAATTGTTTTTAAGATAAGAAAGCGGGACGGAATCCCGGCCCGCTTTCGTACAAATGAAAAGCTATTTTTAACTAATTAAACTAACTAAGACTCTCCATCCAGAGACCATTTAAGCTCCACATTGGAATTTGCCGGAGAAACCCTCACATATCCCTGCATTTCCTGGTGAAGGGCAGAGCAGAAGTCTGTACAGTACAGTGGCCATACACCTTCCTTCTTGGGCTCCCATAAGAGGGTTTTGGTTCCACCCGGCATCACCAGAAGCTCTGCAGTGTTGGCGCCTATCATGGCGAATCCATGCGGAACATCAAAGTCCTGCTCCAGGTTTGTCACGTGGAAATACACTTTATCTCCAACTTTGATCCCTTCAATATTATCTGGTGCGAAGTGGCTTCTTACCATACTCATATATACATGAACCTCATTACCATTCCGCTCAACACGGGTTTCAGATTCATTCTTCACGGCATAAGGATGCTCGTTCTCATCAAGACGGAAGATCTTCTTTGAATTCTGCTTAATCAGGTCTGCAGGGATCCCCGCGGCATAGTGCGGCTCTCCAATGGTTGGGAAGTCAAGCAGTAGCTCCATTTTTTCTCCAGAAATATCGTACAGCTGGGCAGAGTGGTTCATTTCTGGACCGGTTGGTAAATACCGGTCCTTGGTGATCTTGTTCATTGCAACCAGGTACTTTCCAAATGGCTTTTGAGAGTTTCCTCCAGGGATCATAAGGTGTCCCACAGAGTAATAAGTAGGTTTTCTGTCAAGGATCTCATAATCGCTTAATCTCCATTTTACCACTTCCGAAGAAATGAAGAACGTGGTGTAAGCGTTTCCTTTCCCATCAAATTCAGTATGAAGGGGCCCAAGTCCCGGTTCTTCTACAATTCCTCCAAGAACTGCATCATAATTAAGGATTGGGATACCATACGCCTCGCCATCAAAATTCTCGTCTTCAATCGCTTGCAACATTTTGGAAAAGGAGTGTACAGTAACCTGTGCGGCCAGTTTTCCACTACCCACAATATATTCTCCGGTAGGATCCACATCACAACCATGAGGGGATTTAGGAGTTGGCATGAAATAAAGCGCGCCCGGAATATCGATAGGGTTCACTGTCTTGATCCCTTTTTTCATGGTAGAGGTGGCAGAGTGCTGGTGATGGTCAAAGACATTGTGCGCGTAATCTGCTTCCATCATTTCGCCACCCCCGTTGTTTACAAATTCTTCAATTTTCTTCCAGTTGATGGCAACAATGAAATCCTTATCGTTTTGAGAAGCATTTACCTCCAGTAGAGTATGGGCTTCCTCAGAATTATAGGTGGTGGCGAACATCCATCCATGGGAAGCAGCTCTTCCCGGGTGAGCGAGGTCAAAGTTGAATCCCGGCATGACTACCTGGAAAGCAATTTCCATTCCCCCGGTTTCCTGATCAACCTTTACAAAAGTAAGAGGGCCTTTGAAATTGCCTTTCATTTCTTCAATTGACATGTCCTTTTGAGGAGATGGAATGGCAAATCGGGTTCCGGCAATCAGGTACTCTGTATTCTCTGTGATTGCAAAACTGTGGTTCCCTGCACTGTTAGGGATCTCCAGGATCTCAACAGTTTCAAAGGTGGTAAGGTCGACACGCGCAACCCGTGGCGTGTTATTTTCATGGGTGAAGATCCACCTTCCATCCAGTTCCCCGTTAGTCTGGGAAATATCAAGGTGGTGAAGGTCTCCCCACGGTACAAAACCGTAGGAAGTGTTAAGCATGGCTTTTGTTTCTTCGTTGTAGCCATATCCTTTCTCTGCATCTTGAGAGAATACAGGGATCACTTTTAACATTCTTCCGGAAGGTAGACCATAAACAGAGAGTTGTCCACTAAAACCACCGGAGAAAAATCCATAGAATTCATCGTGCTCGCCGGGGGCCACATAGACCTTCTCGGCAGCGTTGGCAGCCATTAATCCACCCGATCTTTTTTTGGTAGACTCATCGGAGTTCCCGCAGGATGACATTAGAAGGCCCAGAACACCAAAAACTGCAATTTTAAAGAGTTGTTTCATTAAAGTATAATTAAATAGTTGTTGTTAATTTTCTGAAATTTTACGCGAAAATAGACGCGGTTTGAAATGTAGGAAATGACCATAGTCAGTTCCTTAAAAGTTTATTTTTTAGGGAGTATAACCTTGTCTACCACATGTACCCAGCCGTTGCTGACCTTTACGGTCCCAATGATCCTGGCGCCTCCTACGTACAGATCTTCTCCTTCTTTTGTTATTTCAACATTTTCTCCGGAAGCCATATATAAGGTGCGTCCTTTTTCGATATTCTTATTTAACATTTCTACCGGATAATTACTGGGAGCAACATGGTGTTTCAGTATGTAAGCCAAATCCCTTTTATTTTCCTCCTTTAGCAGGTTTTGCACCGTTCCTTCCGGGAGCTTCTCAAAAGCCTCATCTGTAGGGGCAAACACAGTCAAAGGTCCAACGTTTACCAGAGAATTCTGTACTCCCGCAGCCTCAACAGCCGTTACAAGGGTGGTGTGGTCTGGGGATTCTATAGCTAACCGAAGGGCATTCGGAATTTCGCTGTCATCGTCGATATAAGCCTGACCCTGATTGGAAATCGGTTGCTCATGGTCCATGCTGTCGTGAGATTCTGAGTCTGAGGTTTTCCTATCCTGATTACAGCCTGTGAGTAATACAGCCCCTGCTATAAGGATCAAAATGAATAAAAAAGAATTTGCTTTCATATGATTGGTGTTAGAGATTACGCAGCTTAGTTATTTTGGTCATACTGTCTAAAGTATTCCAGAATGGCCCTGGCTTCCTCTTCTTTAAGATTTTGGTTTGCCATTACCGCCATATTGGATTCTATAAGTAATTTTTTCGCAATGGGATCTTCTTTGATCATTTGCTCCGGATTCAGGATCATATTCATGATCCACTCAGGGGAACGTCTTTCTGTTACGCCGCCCGTAGCAGGACCAATG
>JBEPWW010000306.1:0-3270 GCA_041642215.1 Salinimicrobium sp.
ACTTGGATCGCGAAATATACGAACCAATGTGATCGCTCCCGGTTTTATTGAAACTGAAATGACTGGAAAGCTTGATGAAAAGGTGGTGGAAGGATGGAGGGAGTCCATTCCATTGAAGCGGGGTGGGACTCCTGAGGACATCGCCAATGCATGCGTGTTTTTTGGTAGTGACCTAAGCGCTTATGTGACGGGACAGGTGCTACATGTGGATGGAGGAATGCTTACCTAAACGTATTTTCTTTTCCCGGGCCTTCTGGGCCCGGGATTTTTGAAACTACGACTTGTGGAGAGGGGAACAAACCAATAGTTGAAGCTCATAAAGCGTAGTTTGAATGTCTGGAACAACAATTCTTCTTATTTTTCTGGCGGCTGTAGCAGCTCTTGCTCTGTCAGCCTTTCAGTATTTCTATAAGTCAAAGATCTCCTCAACAAGGGCCTGGAGTTTAGCTTTTTTTCGCTTTCTCGCTCTTTTCGCCTTAATGGTGCTGCTGATCAATCCTAAAATTGTAAACCGGGAATATTATGTGGAAAAACCTGATTTGCTTCTGGCGATAGACAATTCAGCTTCCATTTCAAATTTCGGGGTGACCGAAGAGGTGACAGATTATGTCACCTCCATTGTAGAAGACCCACGTATTAGGGAACGTTTTGAAGTGCATGTGTTTCCCTTCGGGAGGGAACTTAGCCAGGGGCAGGACCTTGGGTTTATGGAATCCCAGACTAACATCGCGGGTGCCATGCGCTCCCTGGAAACCTTTTTTAAAAATAAAAAAGCTCCCACGCTCCTTATTACAGATGGAAATGCTACCATGGGGCGGGATCTTATTTTTGCAACCACTAACTACTCCAATCCAATTTTCCCGGTGGTTGCAGGTGACACCACCTCTTACCGGGACCTGGCATTAAGCAGGGTCAATTCCAATAAATACGCCTATCTCAACAATGAATTTCCTGTTGAAATGATCCTGAAGTATTCAGGAAAAGGTGCCGTGGAAACCCAACTCCGGATCAGTGCCGGAGGAAATACAGTTTTCACCCGAAATCTTTCTTTTGGCGAAAATGAACATTCGAAGGTGGTTGAGGCTTTGCTGCCTGCCAACAGAACCGGGATCACCACCTATTTGGCAGAGCTCTTACCCCTGGAAGGAGAGCAGAACATTGAAAATAATTCCAGGAAATTTGCGGTGGAGGTGATCGATGAACGCACCAGGGTACTCCTGGTTACAGATTTTCTTCATCCCGACCTTGGTACCCTCAAAAAGGCTATTGAGAGCAATAAGCAGCGGGAGGTAATTATCCACCAATTATCTGACGGCCCCGTTGACCCAGAACTTTTTCAATTGCTCATCCTTTACCAGCCCAATGCGGGTTTTAAGAACCTGATAGAGAAGCTCAGGGAGAAGAAGCGGGGATACTGGCTCATCACTGGGCCTGCCACAGATTACCGCGTTTTAAACCAGCTTCAGGAAGACTTCAGGATAGAGATCACCGGGCAAACCGAAGAACGAATCCCCGAAGCTAATCCTAATTTTTCTGCTTATCAATTTGAAGATTTAGGATTTTCGCGCTTTCCACCCTTAGAAGGGGTTTTCGGGGAAATAAGTTTGAGTTTGGCAGTGGATCCTCTATTGTATGGACAGGTGCAGGGGATATCAACAGAAATTCCATTATTGGCAGTCACTACGGAGGCAGAGAGCAAAAAGGCGTTCCTTTTTGGAGCCGATATCTGGAAATGGCGGAGCCATATTTATACCGAGGAGGAATCTTTTGAAAAATTTGATGATTTTATAGGAAAACTGGTGCAGCTTCTGGCTTCCGACCAAAGAAAGGAACGTCTTAGTGTTGACTATGAACCTCTTTACTACGGCAGTGATAAAGTGATGATTTCTGCCGGGTATTTTGACCGCAATTACCTGTTTGATCCCAGGGGCTCTCTCCAGCTTGAAATACGTGACGAGAAAACAGGAAATGTTCAGAAGGTTCCAATGGCAGTAAAAACAAACCGGTATGAAGCAGATCTTAGTAGTTTACCTGCCGGAGATTACTCCTTCAAATTGTCTGTTTTTGGGGAAGGCCTGGCGCGTTCAGGGAAATTTTCCCTGATAAAGTTTGATGTGGAGCAACAATTTGGGAGCGCCAACCTTTCGGGTATGATGCATATCGCAGAAGAAAATGACACGCCAATTTCGTTTATAGGAGACCCCGGTAAGATGATCGAAGTCATGCTTTCACAAGAAAAATTTACGCCAGTACAAAAAAGCCGCGAAAACACCGTACCTTTGATAGATTGGTATTATTTGCTCGGCATCATCATTCTGGCTCTGGCAGTGGAGTGGTTTATGAGGAAATATTACGGATTGATTTAATTTAAACTAATACTATTACACTATGGACAAATTGCCTAAAATTGGCCTCCCAATTCTTTTTTTAGGGGTTATTTTAATTATTCTTATTGCAAAATCTACTGTTACTATCAATTCCGGAGAGGCGGGGGTGTTATACCGCACCTTTGGCGGCGGAGTTGTTACTGATCAACCCCCATTAGGGGAGGGCTTTCATTTTGTAGCTCCTTATAACAAGATCTTTGTTTATGAAGTTCGCCAGCAATCGCTGGAAGAGAAAATGCAGGTGCTTTCCTCAAACGGTCTGGAGATCAAGCTGGATGCTTCTGTATGGTTTCAGCCATCCTACAACGATCTGGGATCCCTGCACCGGGAAAAAGGTGAAGCCTATGTGCAACGGGTATTGCAGCCGGCAGTACGATCGGCAGCAAGAGCAGTCGTAGGGCGCTACAATCCTGAGCAGCTTTATTCGAGCAAAAGGGAAGCTATCCAAAAAGAGATCTTCGAGGAGACGCAGATCCTGCTAGAAAACCAATATGTTCAAATCAATGAAGTGTTGGTAAGGGATGTATCCCTTCCCCCGAACATCAAAGATGCGATCGAGCGTAAATTGAGGCAGGAGCAGGAATCACTGGAATATGAATTTCGTTTGACCAAGGCATCACAGGAAGCTGAAAGGCAGCGAATAGACGCCGAAGGTAAAGCAGCCGCAAACAGGATCCTGAGTGCCTCACTTAATGATCAGATCCTTAAGGAAAAAGGAATTCAGGCTACAGTTGAACTTTCCAAATCCCCTAATGCCAAAGTAGTGGTCATTGGTTCTGGCGATGGTGGGTTACCACTCATCCTTGGAAACAATTAAACGTCATTTTTTAAACTTTGATTTGCATCATAAGAAATTATTTATGTAAATTCGCAGTCTAATGAA
>JBEPWW010000307.1:0-3263 GCA_041642215.1 Salinimicrobium sp.
CTCCGGAAGGATCAGAAGGTTTTCTCGTGTTCCGGCGGGCCAATCCATCAGGAAAGCCGGAAAAAGATCGCTCTTTCCGGCTTCCGGTGAAATTTTAATATGTGGGAAGGTTTAGCCTACCAGGTGTCTCCAGCCAAATTTATCTTCGGCCTTGTTATATTGAATATCCATTAATTTGGTCTTAAAGAAAGACGCATACGAATCTGCTAATTCAGGTAATTCAAATTTCTTTCCGTGGTGGCCAAATCCTTTGATAGGATTAATGGTTGCTGCTGTACCCGATCCAAAGATTTCTTTGAGATCTCCCTTTTCGGCAGCATGTACAATTTCTTTCACGGTCACCCGTCTTACTTCAACCGGTATATTGTTTTCCTCAGCCAGGGCGATCACGCTCTTACGGGTTACCCCGTCCAGGATCCTGTCGTTGGTAGGAGCGGTAATAAGTTTATCGCCTACCCTGAAGAAAATATTCATCGTGCCTGCTTCTTCCAGGTATTCGTGGGTATCTGCATCTGTCCAGATGATCTGTTGAAAGCCTTCGTCCTTAGCCAGGTTCGTAGGATAGAATTGTGCTCCGTAATTACCCGCTGCTTTGGCGTATCCAACTCCTCCGCTGGCTGCCCGGCTGAATTTTTCAGCGAATACCACCCTTACTTCTCCACTGTAGTAGGACTTGGCAGGAGAACAGATGATCATGAATTTATAACGGTTAGAGGGGGAGGCTGAGACCCCATTCTCTGTCGCTATTACAAAGGGACGGATGTACAAAGAATTGCCTCTTCCTTTTTTAACCCAGTCCCTATCCAGGTTTATTAGCGTCTCCAGTCCTTCCAGAAAAAGATCTTTCGGGAATTCGGGGATCGCCAGTCGTTTGGACGATTTGTTGAAGCGATCAATATTGTCTTGAGGCCTGAATAGCCATATCTTGTCCTCATCATCCTTGAAGGCTTTCATCCCTTCAAAAATAGCCTGACCGTAGTGGAATACTTTGGCTGAGGGTTCAAGTTCTATAGGTCCGTATGGTTGTATGGTTGGTTGCTGCCACTCTCCATTCTCATAATCGCACATCATCATGTGGTCGCTAAAAACGTTCCCGAAAACCAAATTTTCAAAGTCCACGGATTCAATCTTTGAAGTAGAAGCTTCTACTACATCGATTGCGTGAGGTAAACTATTTTTCATGTTATAGGTTTGTTTCTGCAAATTTACCGAATTTTAGGCAGTTATAGAGGCTGGATTTTAACTAAATTTATCTTAATTTACAGGGGTGAACCCTTTTTACCAAAAAAATATGGTGTATTTGTTTAGGTGTAACTTCTTAATTGCTTTTATGCTGCCACTAAGTCTGATTTTTGCCCAGGCAGATCAGGAAGTGGTCGATAGCCCGGTAGGTGAAAAAATGGATATGGTCAATGTTATTTCTGCCAGGGAAATGAGCGAGAAGTATGAGCAGCTCCAAAAAGGCGATACCCTGCAGGTGAAGTTTCGGGCAGAGGTACAGGTAGTTTGCAAAAATAAAGGCTGCTGGATGAAAGTTTACCTTGCCCCGGGAGAAGAGGCTATGGTGAAATTTAAAGATTACGCTTTTTTTGTTCCGAAGGATATAGAGGGAAAAAAAGTCATAATAAACGGTTTGGCCTATGTAGCCGAGCTGAGTGTGGAGGAACGGCGGCACCTGGCAAAGGATGAAGGGAAGAGTAACGGGGAGATAGCGGCTATTCAGCAGCCTAAGATAACCCGGTCTTTCATGGCTAAGAGTGTATTGATCAAAGAATAAAGAACACGGTTTGAAGAGAGAAATAATCAAAACAGCAGATGGGTCTACCACAATTTTTTTACCCGAATGGAATGAACACTATCACTCCAAGCACGGTGCCATTCAGGAGGCGCAGCATGTTTTTATAAAAATGGGGTTGGATTACCTGGTGGAAAAAAGATCCCTGAAAAAACCTGCCATAATGGAAATAGGGTTTGGGACAGGGCTAAATGCTTTGATCACCGTTCTCGAGGCCGAAAATCGGTCCCTGGAGGTGGATTATACGGGGGTGGAAGCTTATCCTGTATCAAAAGAGGAAGTGACAGCATTAAATTATCCCTCGGCTTTTCCAAACAAGAAGGCTGTGGATTATTTTACGGCTCTTCATAGAGCTGCCTGGGGTGAAAAAGAAGATATTACCCCGTTCTTTAAACTGACCAAAAAACAACAGTACTTTGATGAGGTACAGGAAAAGGATTGTTATGACCTGATCTATTTTGATGCCTTTGGGCCCCGCGTACAGCCCGATCTTTGGACGGAGGATATTTTTTCCAAAATGTTCGCTGCCCTCAGGGAGGAGGGTGTCCTGGTTACCTACTCGGCTAAAGGAAGTGTGCGACGGGCTATGCAGGCAGTGGGTTTTGTGGTGGAACGCCTCCCCGGACCCCCTGGAAAAAGGGAAATGCTAAGGGCTGTAAAAAAATAATACAGTAGTGCGGCATGGGATTTTCAGTAGGATATAATATAAAATAAAATAAAACGTATGCGGGTATTAATCACAGGTGCAACAGGCTTGATCGGTACAGAGATCACGAGGTTATGTCATGAAAAAGGGATCGGGGTGAATTATCTAACTACCAGTAAAGGGAATTTACAGCGTCGGGAAAATTATCGGGGTTACCTGTGGGATCCGTCTGCCGGGGAGATCGATGCCGGCTGTTTGGAAGGAGTGGGGTCCGTGATCAATCTGGCAGGGGAGAATGTTTTTCAACCCTGGACCAAAAAGAATAAACAGAAGATCCTGGATAGCAGGGTGAATTCGGCAAAACTGTTGTACAGGCTCCTGGAAGAGAACCCGCACGATGTAGGCCAAATCGTTTCTGCCAGTGCAATTGGTATTTATCCCAGCTCTCTTGACAAGATACATTATGAGGAGGAACCGGGGGAGTCTGATACTTTTCTCGCCCGGGTGGTACGGCAGTGGGAAGCGGCCATAGACCCTTTTAATGAGCTGGGGCTAAAAGTGGCAAAGATCAGGATAGGGCTGGTGTTGTCGCACCGGGGAGGAGCTCTGCCGCAAATGCAGCAACCTGTGAAATATAATCTGGGGGCGGCCCTGGGTACAGGAAAGCAGTGGCAATCCTGGATACATATTGATGACCTGGCACGTATTTTCCTTCATGTTCTTAAAAATGGCCTGGAGGGCACATACAACGGAGTGGCGCCCAATCCTGTCACCAATAAAGAAATGATGCAGAAGTTAGCAGCTAACATGGATAAGAAGCTA
>JBEPWW010000308.1:0-3242 GCA_041642215.1 Salinimicrobium sp.
TAGATTTCTGGGTCACCGGGGATATATAAAAGGTAAGGTCCTCATTAGGAGCAGAATATTCTGTACCGACCCCAATAAAGGCGTATCCCGGCGCCATGAATTTGGAAATGGGCCTATCTGTGTTGGGATAACGATATCCATAGGCAAACTGGGTATTGAAACTCAATTTAGCTGAGTAATACCAGTTCGAAACCGAATCCCGCCTGTAACCAAAATTCGAATTGATCTCCAGTTGATCCTCGGTCTTCCTGATCTCCCTGCCCTCCTGCGCGTTCAGACCATATCTTACAGATAGGGTGGAATTCCAGTTAAGCAGCTCCTTTCTATAGCGTCTCCCGAAAAATCCATGCAACAGGCCGGAGACCGAGTTGTTACCACCGGCATTCCAGTTGATAAAAGCTACCTCATTCAAATTGAGGCCCACTTTATTCACGTTGGTCCAGTAGGTGACCCTTTCTCTAACAACCGTCGTTGTATCGACAGACACGGTATCTACAGTAGCAGCAAACAGGTTCGCGGAAAAAAACAATAACAGTAGGGGGTAAAACTTGTACATTTGGGGTACTTCAAATAAATTTTTACTGATTCTAAATTCTGGCTTAATGAATGGCGGTTAGCAGGTTAGTTATACTTTGAACGTCTATTTTTGCGATTTCTTGTAATTCTTTAATTTTTCCGTGGTCGATAAAGGTGTCGGGAATACCCAGAAGCTCCACGGGGGCCTCATAGGCATGTTTCGATTTGAATTCCAGCACTGCGCTGCCAAAACCTCCGGTGATCACCCCGTCTTCGATGCTAATGATCTTTTTGAATTTACTGAAGACCTCATGCAGGAGCTCCTCATCCAGGGGCTTGGCAAACCGCATGTCGTAGTGAGCCACTTTTTCGGGTTCAGAAAGCCGCCCGATGGCCGCCGTCACATTCTGGCCGATCGTCCCGAGACTGAGCACCGCAATTTCGGTCCCTTCTTTTAGACATCTCCCTTTTCCAAACGGGATTTTTTCAAAAGCCTGCTTCCAGTCCGGCGTGACACCTCTTCCTCTGGGGTACCGTATAGACAGTGGACCGGTGAGACCTGTCTGGGCGGTATACAGCATATTCCTTAACCCCGGCTCATCTAAAGGGGCAAAGATAATCATATTAGGAATACAGCGCAGAAAGGCTATGTCAAAAACGCCGTGATGGGTGGCACCGTCCTCCCCTACAAGGCCTGCCCGGTCCAGGCAAAAGATCACCGGCAGGTTCTGCAGGGCAACATCATGTATGACCTGGTCATATGCCCGCTGCAAAAAGGTGGAATAGATGGCGCAATACACGCTAAAGCCGCGGGTGGCCATGCCGGCAGCGAGGGTCACCGCATGCTGTTCGGCGATGCCCACGTCAAAAGCCCTTTCCGGAAAGGCATCCATCATATATTTGAGGGAACTCCCGGTGGGCATGGCCGGTGTAATCCCCACGATCTTTTCATTCTCCCGGGCCAGCTCCACCAGGCTAAGACCAAAAACATCCTGATATTTAAGGGGTAGCCCCTCGGTATTATAGGGAAGCAGCTCGCCGGTTTCGGGGATGAACCTGCCGGGGGCATGGTATTTAACCTGATCTTCTTCGGCTTTTTTCAGGCCCTTGCCCTTGGTCGTGATGACATGGAGAAATTTTGGGCCTTTAAGTTTTTTCAGGATCGCGAACATCCTTAACAAGCCTTCAATATCATGCCCGTCTACCGGGCCGAAATATCTAAAGTTAAGGGCTTCGATCATGTTATCCTGGGCGGGTTTGTGCCCTACCTGTGCCCTGGTGAGGTACTGCTTGAGTGCCCCCACACTGGGATCGATGCCAATGGCGTTATCGTTGAGCACCACTAGCAAATTCGCATTGGTCACCCCGGCATGGTTAAGGCCTTCAAAAGACATTCCCGATGCGATGGAGGCGTCTCCCACCACCGCTATATGCTGTTTTTCATCATCGCCTTCAAGTCGCGAAGCAATGGCCATTCCCAGGGCAGCAGAAACCGCTGTGGAGGAATGCCCTACCCCAAAGGTATCATAGGGACTTTCGCTCCTCTTGGGAAATCCGCTGAGGCCGTGCAACTGCCTGTTCGTGTGAAACGTATCCCTTCTTCCGGTAAGGATCTTATGGCCGTAAGCCTGGTGGCCCACATCCCACACCAGCAGGTCCCGGGGGGTCTCAAAGGCATAATGCAGGGCGATGGTAAGTTCCACCACGCCCAGGCTGGCTCCCAGGTGCCCTTCTTTCGTGGCAACGATATCAATGATGAATTTGCGCAGTTCCCGGGCCAGATCAGGCAGGTCTTCCTGCGGGACCCGGCGCAGATCTGCGGGAGAATCAATCTTATTTAGGATACTTTTTACCATGAGGAGCAAAGGTACATTTTGAAATTGTATTTTTGAATATGCAAGTAGTATTTGACGACAGTTATTTTATGCGTAAAGCTCTGGAAGAAGCACAGATCGCATACGAAAAAGGGGAGATCCCCGTAGGCGTGGTAATCGTGATCAACCAACAGGTGATCGCCCGTGGGCATAACCTCACCGAACTTCTGAACGATGTGACCGCACATGCCGAAATGCAGGCCATCACGGCCGCCGCCAATTATCTGGGTGGGAAATACCTGAAGGACTGCACCATGTATGTCACCCTGGAGCCCTGCCAGATGTGTGCCGGTGCCCTCTACTGGAGCCAGATCTCAAACCTGGTGTTCGCCGCCACCGATCCCGAACGGGGATACCGAAAGATGGGAACAAAGCTGCACCCCAAAACAAGGGTGAAAAGTGGCATTTTAGAGGAGGAAGCTTCAGAACTTTTGAAACGGTTTTTTATTGAAAGAAGAAATCTGAATTAAGACCGCTTCGCCTGCCGGCCGGAAGGCTACAAGAGCCAGGAGACGAGACTTTCTTTAAGAAGAAGCCTTTTAAGGTCTATAACCCTGAAAGGTTAAGAAGAGCATTGCGTATAAATCAATAAAAAGATCCTCTTCAAAAAGGTGATTTTTGAAGAGGATCCCGGGCTAATTCTATTCCTAACGTGTAGAAATTTCAGTATATTTTTCCCTGAAAGGGTTGACATCCTATTATTGAGTGATCAGCACCCAGTCTACCAGCACTTCGGCTTTTCCTTCTTTGATTAGATCTACGGTTGATGCAGGAAGTCCGTTATAGGGCTCTTCCACTCCGTTTGTTTTATAGGGATATGCCCCTCCCAAAGCGAGGTTCAGGATAAGGAAT